>NZ_JASKYT010000589.1:0-2212 GCF_041028275.1 Streptomyces sp. PU-14G | reverse complement strand
GCGTGGGGGACGAGGGCGTCGCCTCCGTGGCGGGTGCTCCGCCCGGGGAGGTCACCGGGGGTGCGTCGGACACCGTTTCGGCATCGCCGGAGGGAGTCTGGGTGGGCGTCCGGGTCCCGTCCACTCAGCCACCACCCCTTTACGGTGCAGATCGGTGCAGATCCGTCGTGATCGATCGCGGAGTCTCGGTCGCGATTCGTCCGGCAAAAAGCGGTCATAGCATCACAAGACAGGCGCACCGTGCGCAAGCACCGGATCACTCCGTGTTGCTGGCCGGTCGCGTGCCGAAGATACCGGCCGGTACGGGAAAAGAGGGGGCTGGAGGGGCTCTCAGTTCACGAGCGAGGTCATGAAACGGCCGACACCCTGGGCGGCACTGGAGATCCCCTCGAAACCTATCTGGACCAGATCGGCGGCGCGTTCGGGGGACGTGATGATCGTGTACAGCACGAAGACGACCAGAAGGTAGCCCACGAGCTTCTTCGCCTGCGCCATCGCGCTGTCCCTCCCCCGGGTGCTCTCATCGACACCCTGTGCCCCTGCGCCCCTGTGCGCCTGTACGTTTGCACTCCTGTGCGCCAGTACGTCTGTTCTGCGTACCCCTGTGCGCCGTATGGCTGTGCGGCGGTGAGTGTAGCGGGAAGGACGCGGAGGGAGAGGCGTCCGAGCCGACGGTGCGGTGCGGTGCGAGCAGACGACGTGGTCCGCGTCGGCAGGGCGGCGCGGGCTGGTTCGCGCGGCGCGGGCCGATTCGTGCGGTACGAGCCTGAAGTGCGGACGAGTCCGGTCTTCGTTCGGGCTAGGGCAGCAGGACCGTTTTGCCGCGGGCGCCGCCGGCCCGGTTGCGGGCGAGCGCGCCAGGGGCCTCGTCCAGCGGGACCTCCGCCTCGATCGGTACGGCCACCCGGCCGCTGTCGATCTCCCTGCCGAGCCGCTCCAGCAGCTCCGCGGAGGGGTCGATGTGAAAATTGATGCCCTCGATGCCGCGCCCGTACAGCGCGTCGAGCGACGCCGCGTCCACGGTGGAGACCGCCACGCCCCCGTCCCGTACCAGCCCCGCGTGCGCCGCGAAGTCCTCCCGGGCAAGGGACGTGAGGTCCACCAGCGCGTCCACACCCGCCGGGTACTCCTCCCGCACCGCCTCCTCCAGCGGACGCTCCCTGACGTCGACGGTCAGCGCCGCGCCGAAGGACGCCATACGGGCCTGGTCGTGCCCGTGCGTGGCAGCCACCACGCGCAAGCCGTCGGCCGCGGCGAGCTGGGTGAGGAACGTACCGACGCCGCCCGCCGCGCCGATGATCAGCAGGGACTGGTACGAACGCAGCGCGGCCGAACCCATGATTCCCAGTGCCGCCATCCCCGCCGTGGGCGCCCCCGCGGCAGCGGTCAGGGGCAGCGTCAGCGGAGCCGGCGCCACGCTGCCCGTCTCGTTCACGACGACGTACTCGGCGTACGTGCCCCGCCCCACGGGCTCGCTCACCACGTGCCCGTACACCTGCTCGCCCGTCACGAACCGGTGCGCCTGAGGACCGCTTCCCTCGACGACTCCCGCGAAGTCCACCCCCATCACCAGCGGGAAGTCGTACGGCACCACGTCCTCGAGCATGCCCTCGGCGATCTTCCAGTCCAGTGGGTTGAGGCCGGCTGCCGCGATCCGCACCAGCACCTCGCCCTCGCCCGGCTCCGGCCGCCGCGCCTGCAGAACCTCCGGCCGCCCGTTCCGCTCCCGCACACCGACAGCACGCATCCGCCCGCGCCTCCCTGCTCCCCCCTGGGACCAGCGGTCGCCCTCTCAACGTACGACAGGCGGCCCCGCCTCGCAGTCCGTCCGCACGGGCGGCACCTCGCGGCGCCGACCGCTCCGCCTGTCCGCTCACCGGCGGTGCGGGGCGCTCACCCGGGCTCCTCCTTCGGGCCGCCCTCGGCGCTCACCTGTACCGAGAGGTTGTTGTTGACCGTGTAGTACGGCTTCGCCGAGTGCACCGCACCGTTACTGTCGGTCACGCGCTGCGCGGGGTAGCGGAAGATGCGCTTCTTGTCCGGGATGTCGTCGAGTATCCGTGCGAGACGAACCGGCTCCTCGTCCGCGGAGGGGCGCAGCCACAGGTCCCATACCTGGTCCCCGGACAGCAGCGAGGCGAAGGGCAGTTCGACAGCGAAGTCGCGTGCCGGGCGGTGTGCGACGGCGTCGTCCTCGGGGCCGGGGCCGGGG
>NZ_JASKYT010000588.1:0-2650 GCF_041028275.1 Streptomyces sp. PU-14G | reverse complement strand
GGCTTCCTGCGGAGCATGCTCGCCTTCACCCGCGCCCAGGCCCCCCCCCCCCCCCCCCCCCCCCCCCCCCCCCCCCCCCCCCCCCCCCCCCCCCCCCCCCCCCCCCCCCCCCCCCCCCCCCCCCCCCCCCCCCCCCCCCCCCCCCCCCCCCCCCCCCCCCCCCCCCCCCCCCCCCCCCCCCCCCCCCCCCCCCCCCCCCCCCCCCCCCCCCCCCCCCCCCCCCCGCCCCCCACGGCACGACCGCGACAGCGCGGGCTTCCTGCGGAGCATGCTCGCCTTCACCCGCGCCCAGGCCCACCACGCCCAGCTCCCCCGCTACGGCGCGCTCTTCGCACGACTCGGCGTACCGCACGACGCGTTGGGGCCGCACTCCCGGCCCGCACGGGCTGCCGCACAACTGGCCGAGCGGCCCTTCTGCCTCCTCCACGGCGACCTGCACCGCGCCAACTTCGTCGTCGATGCCGCCGGACACCTGTGGACCATCGACTGGGAACTCGCCGGCATCGGCGACCCCCTCTACGACCTGGCGACACACCTGTACCTGATGGACTACCCCGCCGCACAGCACACCGAGGTCGTGGCCGACTGGCGCCGCACCGTCGGCACGCTGCTCCCCGGAGCCGACCACCGACTGGACGAGGACCTGCCCCGCTACCTCGACTACAAGCGCGCCCAGTCCGTCTTCACCGACGCGGTACGGCAGGCCGTCGCGGTCGGTGACGCGGTCGGCACCCCGCACCTCGCCGCCCGCCTCAGCCACGCGGCCAAACTCCTCCACGACGTCCTGACCCGGGCGGCCGACGCCCTGGACCTCAGCGACGTACCCGACGCCGGAACCATCGAGACCGCCTACGCCGACTTGTGCACATCCTGACCGAACCCACACCGCGCACGCCGGTCCCCCCTCACGCGTCCGCCTGCAACAATCGCTGCCCCACCCGCGGGGCCCGGCGACGACAGGGACGGTCAGCGATGCAGGAACTCACCTCCGCCCAGTGCGTGATATTCGACTTCGACGGCCCCCTGTGCCGCCTCTTCGCCCACCGCACGGCCCCCGCCATCGCCGGGCGCCTGCGCCAGGGCTACGGGTCCGCCCTGCCGAGGGAGGCGGCCTCCGAGACCTCGGACCCGCTACGCCTGCTCGCCCTCGCGTTCGGCATCCCGACGCCGCCGGCGACGACGGGACTGGGACCGGCACCGGCACCGGCACCGGCACCGGCACCGGCTCCGGGAGAGACGCCGGTCGTGGGGGCGGGGGCGACACCGGTGGAGCCACGCCGCGTACCGGGCGAGACGGCCCGCGCGATGGAACGCGCACTGACCGAGGAAGAGATCGCCGCCGCAGCGGGCGCCTTCCCCACCCCGTACGCGGACACCCTCGTACGCACCCTCTGCGCGACGGGACGCACCGTGGCCGCTGCCACCGACAACTCCGCGGCAGCCGCAGAGCGTTACCTCGCCGGGCGCGGTCTGCTCGACCTGTTCGCAGGCCGCATCTGCGGGCGGACCTGCGGCCAGGACGGCCCCCGGCTCAAACCCGACCCCGACTGCGTGGAACGCGCCCTGCACGCCGCCGGTGCCGCCCCCGCCGACGCGGTGATGATCGGCGACTCCGCCCGCGACGTGCTGGCCGCCCGTGCGGCCGGGGTCGCCTTCATCGGATACGCCCGCAACGAACGCAAGGAGCGGGAGCTGAGGAACGGCGGAGCCGAGACGATCACCGCCTCACTGCGCAACGTGCTCCTCACCGTCGATCCCCTGGCACACGTGTGAACCACCGTCCCACCGCGGCATGAACGAACCGCCGACACGTCCACCTGTGCGCCGGTACCGGTGCGGGTGCCGGTGCGGGTGCCGGTGCCGGTGCCCACAACCGTGCCTGCGCCCGGGTCGGTGCCGGTGCGCGTGCGCGTGCCGGTGTCCGTGCCGGTGTCCGTGCCGGTCCTGAGCCCGGTCCTGCGCCGGTGCCACGCGTCCGGCCGGGGAAACAGAGCGGGACCAAAACGGCCCGTGCCCCGCCACCGTCCGTACGCTGGCACCATGACCGACGCACCCACCCCCGAGAGCGACGAGCCCGCACACGACCCCGAGGTCCTGGAGCTGGCCCAGAAGGTGTTCGACCTGTCCCGGCACGGCG
Organism: Streptomyces sp. PU-14G; assembly: GCF_041028275.1. Classification (NCBI taxonomy): domain Bacteria; kingdom Bacillati; phylum Actinomycetota; class Actinomycetes; order Kitasatosporales; family Streptomycetaceae; genus Streptomyces; species Streptomyces sp. PU-14G. The sequence goes on along the minus strand of NZ_JASKYT010000588.1, from coordinate 513 downwards.
ACACCGACACCGTCGCCGCCTACGTCAACGCGGGCGTACCGGCGAACCTGACCAACGACAAGGGCGACTCCCTCCTCATGCTGGCCGCCTACCACGGCCACCCCGACACGGTCCGCGCCCTTCTCTCCCACGGCGCCGACCCCAACCGCGCCAACGACCGGGGCCAGACCCCCCTCGCCGGTGCGGTCTTCAAGGGCGAGGACGAGGTCGTACGCGTCCTCGTCGACGCCGGTGCCGACCCACAGGCCGGGGCACCGTCCGCCATCGAGACAGCCCGCATGTTCGAGAAGCACGAGCTCCTGACCCTCTTCGGCGCGCACTGACGAACACCACACCCCTGGGCGGACGACCCGCCCAGGGGCGCCCGCCTGAACGGCTCAGCCGGGCCGCCCACGCAGGCGTTCGCGGCGCGACCCCCGCGTCCTCCGGCGAACCCGGTGGCGGGCTGGCGGAGGGCAGGCCCGTACCGGGAGTCGTCATCCGATGGGCGAAGGGCGAGGGCCGGGCTGGGGT
>NZ_JASKYT010000587.1:0-2572 GCF_041028275.1 Streptomyces sp. PU-14G | reverse complement strand
GCCCCGGACTCACCGGCGCCCTCGCAGGCGGCAGAACCGCCCGCGGCCGGTTCTGCCGCCTGACGGGCCGCCAGGTTCCGGCAGGCCCCACCACCCGCAGCGACCCCCGCACGGCCCAGGACCCGGGGCCGGCCGAGGCCCCGCGCCCGACCGTGCCGCCGGACCCCCGCTCGGGCGCCGCAGCGGCACCGGCCGTGTCCGCGGTGGGGGGCGCGGAGGTCCGCGGTTCCGTCGAGGAGGGCGGGATGCCCGAGGAGTACACGCCGACCGCCCGGGACCTGCCGGTCGTCGGAGCGGCCGAAGCCGTGGAGACGGGCCCTGAGCCGACCATGGTGGACGTGCCCGCACCGGCCTCGTCCGAGAACGAGGGCGAGGGCCCGCTCTACGTCGTCGGCGACGTCCACGGATACCTGGAGGAACTGCGCGCGGCACTGCGCCAGTTCGGGATCATCGACACGGACAACCGGTGGATCGCCGGCAACGCCCGCCTGTGGTTCCTTGGCGACTTCACCGACCGCGGTCCCGACGGGATCGGCGTCATCGACCTCGTCATGCAGCTGTCCGCCGAGGCCGCCGCGGCGGGCGGCTACTGCAAGGCGCTGATGGGCAACCACGAACTGCTGCTGCTGGGCGCCAAACGGTTCGGCGACACCCCCGTCAACTCGGGCGCGGGCACGGCCTCCTTCCAGGCGGCCTGGCTCCTCAACGGGGGGCAGCGCACCGACATGGAGCGCCTGGCGGACCACCACGTGCAGTGGATCTCCCGGCTGGACGCCATGGCGCTGGCCGACAACCACCTGCTGGTCCACTCGGATGCCTCCGGCTACCTGGACCACGGCTCCACGATCGAGGACGTCAACGACGCCATCACCGAGGCTCTCCAGCGCAACGACGCGGAGGAGACCTGGGACCTGTTCCGCAAGTTCACCAAGCGCTTCGCCTTCCGCGAGGAGACCGCGGGCCCCGCCGCCGTGCGCGAGCTGCTGGACACCTTCGGCGGCACCCGCATCGTGCACGGGCACAGCCCGATCCCCTACCTGCTGGGCGAGGTCGACAGCGAGGACGGGGAGAGCGCGCCGGCCGTGACAGGGCCGCACGTCTACGCGGACGGGCTCGCCATCGCGATGGACGGCGGCGTGACGATGGGGGCCAAGCTCCTCATCGCGCAACTGCCTCTCGTGCAGTGAGCCGTCTCCCCCGCCCCCGCACAGGGCCCCGCCCGGCGCGCGGCCAGGGGGCGTGGGGAGAGTGCGCGGTGGTGCGGGTGTGTACGGCAGGGGCGCACGGCACACGGTTCGACACCCCTTGTGATTCGCGCGCCAATTCCCGGGCAGGAGTTTTCCCGAAGTGATCGGCTGGGGGGCGTCGCTGTAGCGGGTCAATTCCGGAAACTCTCTGTCACGGAGCGCGGCAACAGCTCTACCATCGGCGTTGCGTCAAGAAGTTCTCCGCTCGCTGACCAGACCTGCCCCGCCCCTCGACCGGCCACCTAGGCCCTACGCCCTACGGAGCATCGGGGGATGCACATGAACAGCGCTCCGCATCTGCTGCGTGAAGACCGGCCCGACTTCGAGCGGGTCCTCGACGAGGCACTGCGCACCGCTCACCGACGCCCCGACCTCGCGGCGATCGGCCGGCGGCTCAACGCCGACCAGCTGCGCACGATGGCGCTCAGCGCCGCCACGGCGATAGCCGCATGCGCCGAAGCCGAATACCAGCAGTTCGTACGCCTGCGCGAGGAACTGCGCCATTCCCACACCGCACCCTCCCGTCCGAGCGCCCGCACACCCGAGGGCCCGGACGCCGCGACCGCCTCCGGTGAGATCACCGAGGCGGGCGGCGGCACGGGCACCGAACTCCGGGAGCCCGGGCAGAGCGGCGGCGCGAGCGTGGGGGAGAGGCTGGTCGGCGCGATGGGCGGCGAGACCCTCGCGGAGGCGTCCGGTGCCGGCCTCGTGGCCATGGTCTCGGTGCTGGCCCCCGTGCTCGCGGCCACCGCAGCCGTCATCTTCCTGCTGCTGGGCTACTCGCTGCGGCTGCTCACCCCCGAGCCGTCGGTCGCCGGGCCGATCCGCGGCGTCGGCTGGATCTTCGCCGCGCTCGCCGCGGCCGGGATCGTGCTGGCGCTGGCGGGCCTGCTGCTGATGGCCCTGCGCAACGGGGCGAGTTCGGGCCGTGCGTCATCGGGTGGCGCGGGCGGCGCGGGAGACGGTCCCGGCGGCGGCAAGCTGGCCCAGGAGGTGGCGCTGGCGCGTACCGCCTGGCGCGAGGCGCTGCTCGAACACGGCATCCTGCCGTTCCTGCGGGATGCCCTGGCCGATCCGGACGGTGCCGAGCAGGCCCCCGCCGCGTTCGTGCCGCGCCCCAGCCGGCTCGGCTACTCGCACCCCGGGTTCTCCAGCCGCCCCTCGTCCGAGGCGCCGGCCGCCGCCGAGGAGACGCACGCGCGACCGCGCTTCAGCAGCCCGGACTACTCCAGCCCCGAGTACGGCGGCCCGGGCGCCCCGCCGGCCTGACCCTCACACGCCCCGGCCGCCGTACTCGGGGCTGGAGTAGTCCGGGCTGCTGAAGC
>NZ_JASKYT010000586.1:0-2627 GCF_041028275.1 Streptomyces sp. PU-14G | reverse complement strand
CCCCGCCCCCGTCCGGGAGCCCGCTCACATGGACCCTGCCGTCCGGCTCGCCTCCGCCGTCGCCGACCCCGTCGTCAGCCAGTTCCTGCTCCCCGTGGAGGCCACGCCCGACAAGGCGCAGGCCGAGGGGGAGCTGCTGGCGCGGCTGGTCTCGTTCCGGGGGGAGGCGCCGCCGCTGAGCTACGCGTCGCTGCTGTCGCTCGCCGAGGAGCTGGTGAGTCTGACGGCGCCCGCCCACCGGCTCCCCGCCAGGGACGAGACGCCGGTCGCCGCGGTGCTCTCGCGCATGTTGTGGATCATCGGTGAGCTGGACATCACCGACGTGCAGGCGGTACGGCTGGGTCCGCAGGATTACGCGCGGCGGCTGCGCTCCGCGGTGCCGGGCGCCGACCGGGAACTGAACCCGGACGCGGCCTGGTTCCACGACCGGCTGCTGGTCACCGTCTGCCTGCACCTGCTGCACCACCTGATCCGCCGCTCCCCCGTCCTGGTCGAACACATGCCTGAACGCGCACACCGGATACGCCAGTTGATCGACCTCAACGACGTCGAAGCCGTGCGCGGACGCCCCGAGCCGTCCGCCGCCGACGCCGAGTTCGAGATCCGGTACGCCCGCTCCGTCGCCGAGGAGTACGACCGGGTCACCATCCACGGCATCGACCTGCCGAATCCGAACACCCCCGACAGCTGGTCGCTGGACGCCACCTACCTCAGCCTCAGCGCCGAGTTCGACAACCCGCAGCGGCGGGCCGAGATGGGCGACGAGGACAGCGGCGAGCCCGTACTGGCGGCCGACAGGGCGCTCGGCGGACACGAGAGGGTCCTGCTGCGCGGCGTGGCGGGCTCCGGCAAGACGACACTGGTGCAGTGGCTCGCCGTCGCCACGGCGCGGGACGTGCTGCCGGCCGAACTCGCCTCGCTCCGCGGCCGGATACCGCTCGTCCTGCCGGTGCGCCGCTTCGCGCGCGAGGGCTTCCCCTCCCCCGACGACTTCCTGCACGCCGTCCGCCACCCGCTCGCCGACGAGGCACCCGACGGCTGGGCGGCACGCGTCCTGACCGAGGAACGGGGCCTGCTCCTGGTCGACGGCATCGACGAGGCCCCCGAGTCCGAACGCGCCGCGCTCCGCGACCAGCTGCGCCGCCTCATGCGCATCTACTCGGGCAACTTCTGCCTCGTCACCGCCCGCCCCTCGTCCGTGGAGGCGAACTGGCTGGCGGACGAGGGCTTCGACGAGCTGACCCTCGCGCCGATGAGCCGGGACCAGGTCGCCACCTTCATCACCGCCTGGCACGCGGCAGCCGCCGACGACGAGGGAAAGGACCACCAGCTGCTGGCCGAGTACCGGGACCGGCTGCTGGCCTCCATCCCCCTCTACCGCGAACTGCGCGGGCTGGCCACCAACCCGCTGATGTGCGGACTGATCTGCGCTCTCAACCGCGACCGCTCCGGCTCCCTCCCGCACGGCCGCAAGGAACTGTACGAAGCGGCGATGGAAATGCTGCTCCAGCGGCGCGACCCCGAACGCCGGGTGCTGTACGCCGACGCCGTCAAGCTGCGGCGCGGCGCCCGCGAGCGACTGCTGCGCAAGCTCGCCTTCCGGATGCTCGTCGAGCGGCGCGCCGAGATGGCCATGGACGACGCGCTCGAGGAGATCTCCCGCAACCTTCCGGCCATCCCCTCCACGGCGGGCCAGGGCCGCCCCGAGGACATCTTCAACCACCTGCTGCTGCGTACCGGACTGCTGCGCGAGCAGGCCGACAGGTCCGTGGAGTTCGTCCACCGCACCGTGCAGGACTACCTGGCCGCCAAGGAAGCCGTCGAGCAAGGCGCCTTCGACCTGCTTCTCGACCACGCCCACGAGACCGAGTGGGAGGAAGTCATCCGCATGTCCGTCGCCCACGCACGCCCCGCGGAGTGCGCGCGGCTCCTCGGCGGGCTGCTGGCGCCAGGACGCAAGGGCATGCAGCGCAACCGGCGCCGCCTGCTGGCGGCGGCCTGCCTCGAACACGTCACCGAACTCGACCCCGACACCCACGCCCGTATCCGACGCGAGACGCGCAACATGGTGCGGCCGACGACCGTGGAAGCCGCCCGCAGCCTCGGCTGGGTGGGCCCCATAGTCCTGGAGATGCTCCCCGACCCCACCCACGTCACCGACCGCGAGGCCCACCGGCTCGCCGTCACCGTCACCCGGATCAACGACGACGCCGCCGTCCACTACCTCGCCCAACTGCGCAACCGGGCCTCCCTGCAGCTGCGGGCCGAGCTCGCGCGCGGGTGGCACAACTTCGACACCGACCGGTACGCGGACGAGATCATCGGGCACCTCGACCCCGAGGGGCTGTACTACCCCGTTTCCGACCGGTTCGAGCTCGCCGCGCTGCGGAAACTCGGCGGCAGGGCCCGCGTACAGATCGTCGGGCCCTTCACGCCCGACGAACTGCTGGAGGGGCTCGTCCGCGAGCAGCTCACCCACCTGTGGCTCGCCTACGACCTCGGCGTCCCCATGGGGTGGCTCGCCGCCTTCCCCCAGCTGACGACCCTGCGGGTCAATCCGCGGCTACCCCGGGTCAGCGGCGTCCCGGAGGGCATCCGCATCCTGTCGTAGCCCCGCCGTCCCTGGC
>NZ_JASKYT010000585.1:0-2564 GCF_041028275.1 Streptomyces sp. PU-14G | reverse complement strand
CGGTATCCGCGGATCTTGACCTGGTCGTCGGCGCGGCCCCGGAAGACGAGTTCGCCATCCGCCGTCCAGGCCACTACGTCCCCGGTGCGGTACATCCGCTCGCCCGGCAGGCCGAACGGGCAGGCCAAGGAACCGGTGCGCGGTGAGAGGCCACTACGTCCCCGGTGCGGTACATCCGCTCGCCCGGCAGGCCGAACGGGCAGGCCAGGAACCGCTGCGCGGTGAGAGTCGGCCGGCCCAGGTAGCCACGCGCGAGCGACTCGCCGGCCACGTACAGTTCGCCGGCCACGCCGGGCGGCACCGGACGGAGCGCACCGTCCAGCACATACACCCGCGTGTTCTCGATCGGCCGGCCGATCGGCGGCACCTCGCCCTCACCGGACAGCGGCCCGCTCATGGCAGCGATGACCGTGGTCTCGGTCGGCCCGTAGGCGTTGATCATCCGGCGTCCGGCCGACCAGGTGGCCACCAACTCCGGCGAAACCGCGTCGCCGCCGACCACCAGGCCGGTGACGGTGGGAAGGGAGCCGTGCGGCAACGCCGCCAGCACCGCGGGCGGCAGGAGGACATGTGAGACGTGGTGCGCAGCGACCGTCTCCAGGAGAGGCTGTCCGGGTGCCAGCCGGTCCGCGGCGGCCAGGACGAGGGTCGCCCCGGACAGCAGCGCCGTGCACATCTCCCATACCGAGGCGTCGAAGCTCGGCGACGCGAACTGCAGGATCCGACTGTCCGCGGTGACACCGAGCCGACCGGCCTGAGTAGCGACCAGGGCAGCCACCCCTCGATGGGTGACCGCCACACCCTTCGGCCGACCCGTGGACCCGGACGTGTAGATCACATACGCCGTATTGGCCACCACCGAACGACACGGCCCCACCTCCACCGAACCGACCGCCCCACCGGCATCACCCAGCCGCAACGCCGGAACAGCCAGCTCAGGCAGCAACCCGGCCGTCACCGCGTCCACCAGGACCAGACAGGCCCCGGAATCAGCCACCATGAACGCGATCCGCTCCTTGGGGTAAGCCGGATCAACCGGCAGGTAGACACCACCGGCCATCAGCACAGCCAGCCACGCGACCACCAACTCCGGCGACCGCGACACCGCCACCGCCACCACCGACTCAGGACCCACACCACGCCCAGCCAACACCCGCGCAAGACGATCAGCGCGAACCTCCAACTCCGCGTACGTCAACCTCTGCCCACCACACACCACCGCCACCGCATCCGGCGCCCCGGCGACCCGCTGCCGGAACAACTCCGACACCGTGCCCTGAGACCGAACCGCCCCACTGCCATTCAGCTCCCCCAACAACCAGTCCCGCTCAGCCGACCCCAGCACATCCACCCCCGACACCCCCACATCCGGATCCTCAGCCACCTGCCGCAGAACCCCCGCAAACCGCACCGCGATCTCTCCGACCGCTTCCGCACCGAAAACGTGGCGCTGGTATTGCAGGGCCACCCGCAGGTGGGGGTCGGCCGTGGCCGTCACCGCCAGCGGATAGTGGGTGCCGCTCAACGGACTGATGCCGGTGATCGCTATGCCCGTAGCGGTGTTCGCCTCGGAGATGCCGGCGCGGTCGATGGGGTAGGACTCGAACCCGACGAGGGTGTCGAACAGGGTGCTCAGCCCGGTCGCCTGGTGGATGTCGGTGAGCCCGTGGTGATGATGATCGAGCAGCACGCCCTGCCGCTCCTGCAAACCGGCAAGCAGGTCGCGGAGCGTGCTCCCCGGCGCGCACCGCACCCGTACGGGCAGCGTGTTGATGAACAAGCCCACCATCTCGTCCACGCCCGCGACTTCGGGCGGACGGCCGGAGACAGTGGCTCCGAAAACCACATCCTGCCTACCCGTCAGCCCCGACAGCAGCAGCGCCCACGCACCCTGCACCAGAGTGTTCAAGGTCACGCCCAGCTCCGCCGCGCGCCGCGACAGACCACGGGCGGCTTCTTGCGCGAGCGGCACATCGAACTGCCCGATGCCCTCCGGGTCGGACTCCGACGCCGCCGCGCTGGGCGCGAGCAGGGTGGGCTCGTCGATCCCCTCCAGCTCGCGGGCCCACACCCGGGCCGACTCCGCACGGTCCTGCTCCGACAGCCACACCAGGAAATCCCGGAAACCGCGTGCCCGGGGCAGAGCTGAGGCTTCCCCTCCCGCCCCGTAGAGGCGCAGCAGATCCTCCATCAGCCGGGGAACCGACCAGCCGTCGAACAGCACGTGGTGTGCGGTCAAGACCAGTTCGGAGCGCTCAGGACCCATGGTGACCAGCGTCATCCGCAGCAGCGGCGGCACGGCCGGATCGAAATGGGACGCCTGATCATCAGCCAGCAACCGCTCGAACGCCGCACCGCGCTCCTCCTCACTCACCCCCGCCAGATCACGATGCCGCCACGGCAGCTCCACACCAGCCGGCACAACCTGCACCAAATTTCCGGCCCCATCGGCAACAAACGCGGCACGCAGATTCGCATACCGGTCCAGCAGCCCCTGCCCCGCCGCACGCATCCGCTCCGGCTCCACACCACCCGACCGGCGAAACACGAGCTGCATCTGGTAC
>NZ_JASKYT010000584.1:0-2423 GCF_041028275.1 Streptomyces sp. PU-14G | reverse complement strand
AGCAGGGCGGCCTGGCCCGCACGCCACTCGTGCAGGCGCCCACCCACCGCCGCCGCCTCCTTCCGTCGCGTTCTGTGTTACGTCTCCTTTTCCTCCGCCCGGGGGAGCTCCTCACCCGCGCACAGGGCCAGGACGTCGGCGCCGTACTGCTGGAGTTTGCGCGCGCGGACGCCGGAGATCCGGGCGAGGGCCGCCTCGTCGCCGGGGACGGTCTCGGCGATGGCCAGCAGTGTCTTGTCGGTGAAGACGCAGTAGTCGGGCTGGCCCAGCAGGGCGGCCTGGCCCGCACGCCACTCGTGCAGGCGTTCGTAGAGCACCTCGTCGAGCTCCGAGGGGCAGTCCTCGCAACGCATCAGCTTCACCTCGCCCGGGTCGGTGAGCGTACGCCCGCACACCCGGCACCGCGCCGGAGCACGGCGCACCCGCGAGCGCGCGCCGGGGACCCGGTACGGGGCGGCGCCACCCTCCACGCTGCCGGTGACCGTGCCCGGCCGTGGGGCCGCTCCTCCCCCGGCGCGACGGAGCCCCTTCAAGAAGCGGCTCGGCTGTCTGCCCGGGCGGCCACCCGGGGAGCGGGCCAGGGCCCAGGAGAGGGTGAGGATGCGGCGGGCGCGGGTGATCCCGACGTAGAGCAGGCGGCGTTCCTCTTCTATCTGCTCGTCGGTCTTGGCGTAGGTGAGAGGGAGCATGCCGTCGGTGAGGCCGACGAGGAAGACCGCGTCCCACTCCAGGCCTTTGGCCGCATGGAGGGAGGCGAGGGTGACGCCTTCGACCGTGGGGGCGTGCTGGGCCCTGGCCCGTTCGTCCAGCTCGGTGACGAGATCGGAGAGTGCCGCCTGGGGGCGGGCAGCGGCGAAGTCCGTCGCCAGGCGTACCAGGGCTGCCAAGGACTCCCAGCGGTCCCTCACGGCGCCTGAGCCTGCCGGGGCCTGCGGCGACCAGCCCTTGGTGCCGAGGACAGCGCGCACCTGGGAGGGGAGGTCGACGGCGTCGTCCAGCAGGGCGTCGTTGCCACCGGCGCGGGCGGCGCCGCGCAGCACCACGAAGGCCTCGCGGACCTCGGGGCGCTCGAAGAAGCGTTCGGCGCCGCGCAGCTGGCAGGGGACTCCGACATCGGCGAGAGCCTGTTCGTAGACCTCGGACTGCGCGTTGATGCGGTAGAGGACGGCGATCTCACTGGCCGGTACGCCGGAGGCGATCAGGTCGCGGATACGGCGCGCGGTGCCCTCGGCTTCGCCGGGCTCGTCGGCGTACTCGGCGTGGACGGGGTCGGGGCCCGCCTCGCGTTGGGAGACGAGTTCGAGGCGGTGCTCGGCCGCCCGGCCGGTGGCCTGGGTCAGCAGGCCGTTGGCGAGGTGCACCACCTGAGGGGTGGAGCGGTAGTCGCGGACGAGCTTGACGACGGTGGCGTTCGGATGGCGGGTGCGGAAGTCGAGGAGGTGGTCGGCGGTGGCGCCGGTGAAGGAGTAGATCGTCTGGCTGGCGTCGCCGACGACGCACAAGCTCTCCCGCTCGCCGACCCACAGCTCCAGGAGGCGCTGCTGGAGGGGGCTGACGTCCTGGTATTCGTCGACGACGAAGTGCTGGTACTGACTGCGGACGGTTTCGGCGATGTCCGCTCGGTCTTCGAGGACGGCGACGGTCAGCAGCAGGACGTCCTCGAAGTCGATCACGGAGCGCTCGCGCTTGAGCTGTTCGTAGAAGGCGTAGATGCGGCCCGTCTCGGCGGGGTCGCGAGGGGCCTGGCGGCCTGCCTTGGCCGCAGCCGCCGGGTAGTCCTCGGGGACCGTCTGGGTGACCTTGGACCATTCGATCTCGCTGGTGACGTCGCGCAGCTCGTTGCGGTCGAGCCGCAGGCGGCAGCGGGTGGCGGCCTCGGCCACGAGGGCGGCCTTGCGTTCGAGGAGCTGCGGCAGCTCGCCGCCCACCGCGCGGGGCCAGAAGAACTGCAGCTGGCGCAGCGCCGCGGAGTGGAAGGTGCGGGCCTGCACCCCGTGGGCGCCCAGGCCGCGCAGCCGTCCGCGCATCTCTCCGGCGGCACGCTGGGTGAAGGTGACGGCCAGCACGCTTGCGGGGGGCAGGATGCCGGCGCGCACGCCGTAGGCGATGCGGTGGGTGATGGCGCGGGTCTTGCCCGTGCCCGCGCCGGCCAGCACGCACACCGGACCGTGCAGGGCGGTCGCCACCTCGCGCTGCTCGGGGTCGAGGCCCTCGAGCACCGCGTCGGGAGAGTCGGGTGCCTGCGGGAAGAGCGGGGAGTCCGTTGCTGCTGTCACCCCGCCATGCTGCCAGGGCGGGGGGWCAGCAGCAACGGACTCCCCGCTCTTCCCTGACGGTTCGACGCTGACCAACCCGTCCCTGGCGCAGGTGAAGGAGAAGATGGGGGCCTGAAAGTCCCCTCTTCGCGGCCCCGTGGGGCGGCC
>NZ_JASKYT010000583.1:0-3017 GCF_041028275.1 Streptomyces sp. PU-14G | reverse complement strand
GACCAGGACGAGGGCGGGGGCCGGCGCAGGGACGCGCGGCAGCGGAGGCAGGAAAAGCCGGAGCGGTCCGAAGACGGCGGGGAGGACGGAGAAGGCGCCGAAGCGTCGGACGGGGCACAGCGCGAGCGGCCTCGAAGGGCATCAGCAAGGGGGAGCGGAAGCGGACGCACACGTCAGAGCGCGTCGTCCGACGGTTCCGCCTCCAGCCGGCCGCGGAAGAAGGCGACCTCGGCCAGTTCCGCGAGGACGTCCGCCGACCGCTCGGGCCGCAGGAGGGAGCGCCGTGGCTGAGCAGAGCGGAAACACCGGCAGCGACGGCAGCTCGCCCCTGGACCAGCTGCGCGAGCAGCTCATGGAGTACCTGGGCGCGTCGGGCAAGCAGGTCGTCGGCAAGGTCACCGACAAGCTCACGGACCTCGCCGATCCGAGCAAGCTCAAGGAAGCCGGTGGCGGCGACCTGGCCGGCACGGCCGCCCGCGCCATGAAGGGCGAGAACCCGGTGAAGGCGATGGTCTCCGAGAAGGCCAAGAGCGCCAAGGACAAGGTGGCGGGCAAGGCCAAGGAGGCGGTCGGCATGGGCGGGGGCAGCAAGGCCGGGGACCTCAAGGCCATCAACATCATCGAGCACGTCGACATCGGGCGGCCACTGCGCGTGGTCTACAACCACTTCACGCAGTTCGAGGACTTCGGCAGCTTCATGAACGGCGTCTCCAGCGTCTCGCGGGACGAGGAGGACGAGACGAAGACGACCTGGAAGGTCCGCGTCTGGCCCTCGACCCGCAGCTACGACGCGACCGTCTCGGAGCAGATCCCCGACCAGCGGATCGTGTGGTCGTCCGAGGGGTCGAAGGGCACCACGAGCGGCGCCGTCAGCTTCCACCGCATCGACGAGAACCTGACCCGCGTCACGGTGGTCGTCGAGTACTACCCGTCCGGCTTCTTCGAGAAGACCGGCAACATCTGGCGCGCCCAGGGCAGGCGGCTCCGCCTCGACCTCAAGCACTTCCAGCGCTACGTCACGCTCCAGTCCGACGAGGTGGACGGCTGGCGCGGCGAGATCCGCGACGGCGAGGTCGCCCGCAGCCACGACGAGGTGGTCCAGCAGGAGGAAGAGGAGGAGAAGAAGAGGCGGGAGCGCGAGGAGGCCTCGCAGAACGACGACGGCGAGGACCGGGGACCGGACGAGGACGAAGACGAGGACGGTGAGGACCAGGAGGAGGACGAGGACCAGGACGGCGGTGCAGACGAGGACGACGAGGACGACGAGTTCGACGACGAGGACGAGGACGAGGGCGAAGAGGACGACGAAGACGACGAAGACGACGAGGGTCGGGACGACGACGAGGATCAGGACGAAGACGAGGACGAGGACGACGATGGACGGCGTTGAGGAGGCCGGTCGGCCGTGACCGAACACACCGCGGAACGCCCGCTCAGCCACGCGCCGTCCGCCCCCTCGGGGCCGGCCAACCTCGCGGACATCCTCGAACGCGTCCTGGACAAAGGCATCGTCATCGCCGGAGACATCAAGATCGACCTTCTGGACATCGAGCTGTTGACCATCCGGCTGCGCCTGTTCGTCTCCTCCGTCGAGACGGCGAAGAGAGCCGGCATCAACTGGTGGGAGACCGACCCCGCGCTCTCCACCCGCGCGCACCGGGACGCGGTCGAGGACGAGAACAAGCGGCTGCGGCAGCGGATCGCCGAGCTGGAGGCGGGTGGTCCCGACGAGGACGAGGGGGCGGCGGAGGCCGATGGGGAGAGTCATCCAGGCCGGCGCAGGGACGCGGGCTGGGACGAGAGCCGCAGCCACAGTTGGCACCACGTCAAGGAAGGGCAGCGCAGATGACGCAGACGGTACGCGGCCCCGGGACCGCACCCGAGACCTCACCGGCCACCGCCTCCTCCCCCGCCGCCACCGCCACGTACGTCTATGCCGTCTGTCGGGGCTGCGACCCTGACGTGCTCGCCGGGCTGTCGGGGCAGGCCCCGGGCGCGCCCGTGCGGCTGCTGCGGTTCGGCGCGCTGGAGGCCGTGGTGCAGGACGTGCCCGCCGCCTCGTTCGGCGAGGAAGCCCTGCGGGAGCGGCTGGGGGACCGAGCGGAACTGGAGCACTGTGCCCGCGCCCATCACGCGGTGATCGCCGCGGCAGCCGCCACCGCGCCGACGCTTCCGCTGCCTCTCGCCACGCTCTACCTGGGTGACGGGCGGGCGCGGGCCGCGCTGAGCGCCGACGCGAGCCGGTTCCTGGGCGCGCTGCGGCGGATCGCCGGGCGGGTCGAATGGGGTGTGAAGGTCTACGCGAGCCGGGAGGGCGGGCGCGGCCCCGGCAAGGAGCACGCAGCGGGGCGGACAGCGGGGCGGGGCGCGCCCGAGTGCCGCACGGCGCCCGGCTCGGAGGCCGCGCGACGACCGCCCGCACGCCCCGGGCACGCCTACCTGGAGCGGCTGCGGGGCGTGCGGCAGGAGCGGGAGCAGCGGCAGGAGGCGGGCCTGGGCGCCGCGGAGGCCGTGGACCGGGCGCTGGGCGGGCTCGCCGTGGCGAGCCGGCGGCTGCGTTCGCACGACACGGCGGTCACCGGCGGCCGTGGCGCGCAGCTGCTCAACGCGGCGTATCTGGTGGCCGAGGGGCGGCGGGACGAGGTCGCCGAGGCCGTCCAGGCCCTGCGGGAGAGCCCGGAGTGCCGGGGCGTCGAGGTGGAGCTGACCGGCCCGTGGGTGCCGTACTCGTTCGTGGACGGAGGTGAGAGCGATGCCCGTGGGTGAACACGTGGGCGAGGTCGTGCGGTGGGAGGGCCCGGACAGCGGGGCGCCGCTCGGCGTTCCGCTGGTGGATCTGCTGGACCGGGTCCTCAACACCGGCGTGGTGGTCAGCGGCGATCTGGTGCTGGCGATCGCCGAGGTGCCGCTGGTGCGGCTGTCGCTGAACGCGCTGCTGTCGTCCGTCAACGAGCGCGTCGCGGCCCCCTGGGGAGACGGAGGGCCGCTGTGACGACGTCAGCCGACCCTCCCCTGCC
>NZ_JASKYT010000582.1:0-2595 GCF_041028275.1 Streptomyces sp. PU-14G | reverse complement strand
GGCGGGGCGCAGTGGACGGGTGAGGTGAAACGCACCCCGTACAGCTGGAGGCCGTCGCCGCTGTGAGTCGAGGTGGGCTGCGAGGCCAGACCGAGGTCGTGGAGGGCGGCGACGAGCACGTCCCCGGCGCGGTCGCCGGTGAACATGCGGCCTGTGCGGTTGCCACCGTGCGCGGCGGGGGCGAGCCCGACGAGCAGCATCCGCGCGTCCGCCGGGCCGAAGCCGGGGACCGGGCGCGCCCAGTAGTCCCAGTCGCGGAAGGCGGGGCGTTTGACCCGCGCCGTCTCCTCACGCCATGCGACCAGCCGCGGGCAGGCGCGGCACTCGCTCAGCGACCGGCCGAGGGCGTGCACGTCCGCCGCTCGGGGCGCCTGCCGACCGGGATAGGTCATGGGTGTTCCGTCATCCTTCCTGTCCGCCGTCCTAGGGCCTCTCGTGCGCGTTCCCTCCCAGGGTGCCCGGCCACAGGGCCTCATACGTTCGGCGGAAACACCGCCTGCCACACGCCCTCCCTCACACGGGGGAAGGGCGCGGCGCCCCGCCGCGCCACCGGAGAGCACGAACGGCCAGCTCAGAGCCGCGGGGAACGGGAAGCAGCGCGGACGGTCGCCCGCCCGGCAGGCGCCCTGAGGCCCGGGCCTGAGGTAGAAAAGGCCCCTCTTGTGGGTCCATCCGTCCGGTCCGGCCGCTCGGTCCGGTCCGACCAGTCGAGTCCAGGGGGCTTCGTGCTCGTGCGCCGCAGGAACCTTTCAGCCGCCCGCAACGCGCGAGGGGGCACCGCGTGCTGAGCGGCCCGGCCCCGTTCGCCCCGCCCGCGACCGCGCCCTCCGTCCCGGTGCGCCCGGTGGTGCTGGAGGCGGTCAGCGGCTGGGTGCCGCCCCGCGTGGTGCCCAACGCCGGGCTCCCCGGGCAGTGGGGCGTGGACGACAGGTGGGTGCGTACGCGTACCGGTATCGAGCGCCGCCATGTCGCCGATCCCGGCACCTCGACGGGGGACGCGGCCGTGCACGCCGCGCGGCGGCTGCTGGAGAAGGCGGGCAACCCGCGCGTGGACGCCCTCGTCCTGGCCACGGCCACGCCCGACCACCTGTGCCCGGCGACCGCCCCGGCGGTGGCGGCCCGGCTGGGACTCGGCACCATCCCCGCCCTGGACATCGCCGCGGTGTGCAGCGGTTTCGTCTACGGCCTGGCCCTGTGCCAGGGTGCGGTCGGCGCCGCGCTGTTCGACCGGGTGCTGGTGGTGGGCGCCGACATCTACTCCCACTGGCTGGACCCCGAGGACCGCTCCACGGGCGTCGTCTTCGGCGACGGAGCGGGCGCCGCGCTCGTGGCGCGCGGCCAGGAGAGCGATTCCGCCGGTGCGCTGCTGGGCTTCGACCTGGGCAGCGACGGATCGGGATACGACCTGATCACGGTGGTGGGCGGCGGCGCACGGGCACGCTCGCTGGCCGAGCCGGAGGAACCCGGCGACCGCTACTTCCGGATGCGGGGCCGGGCCGTCTTCCAGCACGCCATCGAGCGGATGACCGCCTCGTGCGGTGCGGTGCTGGAACGCGTCGGATGGCGTCCTGACGAGGTCGACCACTTCGTGCCGCACCAGGCCAACGCGCGGATCCTCACCGCGGTCGGCAAGCGCCTGGGCATCCCCGCCGACCGCTGCGCCCTGCACCTGCGGGAAGTGGGCAACACCGGTGCCGCCTCGATCCCACTGGCGCTGGCCGACGCGCAGGCGGGCGGGCGGCTGCGCCCCGGCGCACGCGTCCTGGTGACGGCGTTCGGCGGCGGTCTCACGTGGGGTTCGGCCGCGCTGCTGTGCCCCGAGGCGCCGCCGGGCCCGCGGTCGCCCTGACATCCGGCAGAACCGGCAGGCCCGGCCCCGCCAAGCGCCGGGGTGCCGTCCGCGTCCTCTCAGCGCGAGTACTCCTCCAGATACCGCTCGACGCGCTCCACGTGCGGTCTGACCCGCTCGGGCACCCCGCCGGCCTGCAGGACGGTGCGGGAGCTGGTGCGGTAGCCGGCGGCCATCAGCGCGGGCAGGTTCTCGCGCATGCCCTCCTTCTTGTACTGCTGGTCGAGCCAGCACACGAAGTTGGTCATCGCCGCGATGGCGTCGGGGGGCGACATGTAGCTCTTGTCGCCGTCCTTGTCCCCGTCCTTGGCCCAGCCCTTGAAGACCGACGGCGTCCACATGGCGATGCCGTACTCGTTGGTCTCGGGGCGCCGGGCATCGGCGTCGAAGCCGCTCTCGGCCTTCAGCATCGCGGCGAGGAAGGCGGGGGTGACCTCGTCCTCGGGGCACTGGCGTGCGGCGTCCTCGATGACGGGCCGCAGGTCGCGGGGCACGTCGGAGTCGGCGGGGAGGGCTCCGCCAGGCGACGAGGCGGCGCGGGGGCCGCCGCTCGGCGAGGCGGCCTCGTCGTGGTCGGAGAGCAGCAGCGCCACGGACACGGCGGCGGCCACCGCCGGCACCGCGACGGCACCGGCCACAACGTTGAGGCGGCGGCGCCCACGGCCTGGCGGCCGGCGCCAGGTGAACACGCGGCCGGCGACGACGCGGCCCGAGGCGGGGCGGCCCGAGGCGGGACGACCCGAGGC
>NZ_JASKYT010000581.1:0-2131 GCF_041028275.1 Streptomyces sp. PU-14G | reverse complement strand
CGGGGGGACGGAGGGGCCGGAGGCCTGTGCGGTCGCCGTCGGGACCGAGGGCCCGGCGGTGGGAGGCCGCGTGCGGCGTCCCACCAGCCTGAGGCGGGCCGTGGCCATGACATGCTCCTTGGGTGAGGGAAGGCGAACGCCGCCCGGTGAGCACCACTCTTCTCCGTCGCGTCCCGCGGCGGATCGGGCGAAAGGCAGATCTTGCGCGGCCGACTCCGACTTTCGGCCGGTCGGCGGGAAGGACGGTAAGAGAGATGGCACAGGCGGCGGACGAGACGGCCGCACCCACGGCCACCCGTGGGACCGGACGTGCGCAGGTGCTGCCTGTCCCGGTGTGGGCGCTGCTGGTCGGCGGCCTGGCCGGTCTCGTCGTGCTGGACTGGGCGGCCGGTTTCTACTGGGTCGTGAACCACGGCCCCGCCAAGCTGGTCGGCGCGCTCCTGGCCGTCGGTCTCGTCGTTGCCTCGCCCCGGCTCGGCAGCCGGGCTCTGCCGAGCACCGCCTGCGCACTCGCGGTCGTGTCGCTGTGCCTGTCGGTATGGCTGCACCTGGAGATGCCGGCCGCCTCGCAGGCACTGGGGTTCGCCGAACCGGCGGCGCTGGCGTGGCTCCTGCTGACCACCGCCCGGCGAGGGCAGCCGTCGTGGGCGACGGCTGCCGTCCCCCTGCTGTGCATGGCGATCGTGCTGCGGCCCGTGTCGGTCTCGGTGAGGCAGTCCACCATCATCATGGCGCTGCTCTTCGCGCTGGCGGCGGTCACCGCGCTGGGCATCGGACTCGGCATGCGGCTGCTCCTGGCCGACCGGCGCCGCCGGGCGGCTGCTCTCAGACTGGAGCAGCGCACGGAGTTCGCCAGGGACCTGCACGACTTCGTCGCCCACCACGTGACCGGCATCGTCGTACAGGCACAGGGAGCCCAGGTGATGGCAGACCGAAGGCCCGAACTCCTGCCGCCCGCGCTCCAGCGGATCGAACAGGCGGGAACGGAGGCGCTGACCTCCATGCGGCACATGGTCGGAATGCTGCGCGACGCCGACGGAGAAGTGGCACTGACGCCGCTGGCGGGCATCGACGAGGTGCGTACCCTCGTCGAGGAGTTCTCCACGATCGGTGGCGCCCGGGCCCGGCTCGAGTGGGAGGGGACCTTCGACGACCTGCCGGTGGAGGTGACCACCACCGCCCACCGGGTGGTGATGGAGGCCCTCACCAACGTACGCAAACACGCCCACGGATGCACCGAGGTGCGGGTACGCGTGGGCCGCTCGGAAGACCGGGTCACCGTACGGGTCAGCGACGACGGACGGCCGCGCCACGTCTCCGACAGCGGCTTCGGTCTGAAGGGCCTGGCCGAGCGGGTGGGCCTGATCGGCGGAACCGTGCAGGCGGGTCCGGTGACCGCCGGTGGCTGGGGCGTCGAGGCGACGCTCCCGGCATCGCCGGTGTCCACGGCGTCCACGGCGTCCACGGCGCGGGTGGCGGCCTCGTGACGATCCGCGTACTGATCGCCGACGACCAGGCCATGGTCCGTGCCGGGTTCGCGATGTTCCTGGCCGCGGAGGAGGACATCGACGTCGTCGCGGAGGCCACGGACGGGGTGCACGCCGTGGAACTCGCCGAGCGTCACCGGCCCGACGTGGTGCTGATGGACATCCGTATGCCCCGCATGGACGGGCTTGAGGCACTGCGCAGACTGACCCGCCCCGGCACCGTGCATCCGCCGAAGGTCGTCGTCGTCACGACGTTCGACGACGACGCGTACGTGCAGCGCGCCCTGGGTGAGGGCGCTTCCGGCTTCCTGCTCAAGGACTCAGGCCCTGCCCTTCTCGTCGAGGCCGTCAGAGCGGCGGCCTCAGGCGAGGCACTGGTGAGCCCGGCCATCACGGTCCGCCTGTTGCAGCGCCTCAACAGCGCCGGGCCCGCTCCGCGCGAGCCGCACACCGCGCTCTCCGCACGGGAGGAGGGCCTGGTGCGTCTGGTGGCCAGGGGACTCACCAACGCCGAGATCGCCACCGAACTGACCATCTCGGTGGGCACGGTGAAAACACACCTGACCAACGTGCAGACCAAACTGAGCGCCCGCAACCGCGTGGAGATCGCCGCCTGGGCCTGGGAATCCGGCCTGGTGGAGGGG
>NZ_JASKYT010000580.1:0-2467 GCF_041028275.1 Streptomyces sp. PU-14G | reverse complement strand
CCCCACCACCGGCCACCCCACCCCCGGCCGAGACCGCGCGGGGGGGCGCCGAGCCGGACGCCGCACCTTCCGGGCGGCCCGCGCTCAGCGGAAGCGCGCCTTGCCCGGGCCCTCCTCCACGAAACTGCGCATCCCGGTCTCACGGTCCTCGGTCGCGAACAGCCCGGCGAACCAGTTGCGTTCCAGCGCGAGCCCCGTCTCGATGTCGGCCTCGAGCCCGAAGTCGACCGACTCCTTGGCGGCGCGCAGCGCCATCGCCGGGCCGCGCGCGAGCCTTGCCGCCCAGGCGTGGGCGCGCTCGTAGACCTCCGCGTCCGGCACCACGTGGTCGACCAGGCCGATCCGGTGGGCCTCGGCCGCCTCGACCGTCCGCCCGGTGAAGATCAGGTCCTTGGCCTTGGCGGGACCGACCAGCCGGGAGAGCCGCTGGGTCCCGCCCGCGCCCGGAATGAGGCCGAGCAGGATCTCCGGCTGGCCCAGCTTGGCGCTCTCCCCCGCGAACCGTACGTCGGCGCACAGCGCCAGCTCGCAGCCGCCGCCGAGCGCGTACCCGGTGACGGCCGCCGCGACGGGTTTCGGGATCCGTGCGACGGCGGTGAACGCCTCCTGCAACCCGCGGGAGCGCAGGACCATCGCGGCGTGGTCCATCTCCCGCATCTCCTTGATGTCCGCTCCGGCGGCGAACACCTTCTCGCCGCCGTAGAGCACGACGGCCCGCACGTCGTCGCGGCGGGCCGCCTCCTCGGCGAGTGCGCGCAGCAGGTCCTGGGTCGCGGTGTCGAGGGCGTTCATCTTGGGCCGGTCGAGCCGGATGGTGCCGACGCCGTCGGCGACCTCGAGGCGTGCGGTCGCGCCGCTGGATTCGTCAATCGTCATGGAGGGAAGGTTAACGGCCGTTACGTGCCCGGGAGGAGGGTGCCGGACGCACCCGCCGCCGGGTTACTGAGGCGCCGTCCACGTGTTCCAGGACATGTTCCAGCCGTTGAGACCGTTGTCCGGGGCGATGGTCTCGTCCTTGGAGTTCTTGACCTCGACGACATCGCCGACCATCGAGTTCTCGAAGAACCAGGCGCCCGGCGATCCGTTGTCCCCACCGCCGCGCAGATCGAACAGGCCGACGCAGCCGTGGCTGGCGTTGACCTGGCCGAACTGCGGTTTGGGCGTCCAGTAGTTCCCGTGGATGAAGGTGCCCGAGGTGCTCAGGCGCATCGCGTGCGGCACGTCCTTGATGTCGTACTCGCCGCCGAAGCCCACGGTCTCCCCGTTCATCCGGGTGACCGGGTGCTTCTCGCTGATGACCATCTTGCCGTTGTAGGTGGGGTGGGCCGGACTGCCCGAGGTGATCGGGACGGTCTTGATCTTCTTGCCGTCCCTGGTCACCGTCATGGTCTTCTTCTCCGCGTCCACGACGCTGACCTGCTGCCTGCCGACGGTGAACTTCACCGTCTTGCGCTGCGTGCCGTAGACCCCCTCGGAGCCCTCCACGCCGCTGAGGTTGAGGTCGAGGGTGACCTTCGTGCCGGACTTCCAGTACTCCTCGGGGCGGAAGTCCAGGCGCTGGTTGCCGAACCAGTGGCCCTCGACCTCCACCTTCGGGTCCGCGGTGACGGATATCGCCTTCTCCACCGCCTCCCGGTCGGCCACCGGACGGTTGAACTTGACGGAGACCGGCATGCCCGCGCCGACCTTGTCGCCGTTCTCGGGCGTGAAGTAGCCGACGAAGGTGTTCTGCGGCACGAACGTGGTGAACGAGGCGTGCTTGGCCGAGGCGCGTCCCGCGGTGTCCTCGGCCACCGCGTCGACCGTGTACTTCGTCCCGGCGGCCAGGTGGGTGGCGGGCTTCCAGGCCGAGCCGTCCTCGGTGAGGGACCCGGCGACCCGGTTGTCCCTGCCGTCCTTGACGGTCACCTTCGTCAGCTTGCCCTTGGTGGCCGTCACCTTGAGCGCGCCGGAGGTCTCGACCTCGTCGGCGCCGTCCTTGGGCGTGATGGCGACCACGGCTTCTGACGGCCCCTTGGGCACCTTCTCGCCGTCGTCCTTGTCCTTGGCGCGGGCCCCTGAGCCGCCGCCGCCCCCGCAGGTGGTCAGCGTCAGCAGCAGGACGACGAGCAGCACCACGAGGCCGACGGCGGAACCGCCGATGACCTGTGCGCGGCCGTCCCCCCGGATCGACTCCCACGTCAGCTTGCTCTTGGCCAGGTTCTTCAGGTCCAAGACGGCCCCATCCCTCATGTCCTCACACGGCTCCGCGCACCCGTGTGCGCCCCCGAACACGTCAGCGCGGCCGTCGGGCCGTGACGGCTCCTGAACGACGGCGTGCGCGCGTCTAGTTAGATAACCACACCGGAGCGACACGCCACTTCCCCGGGCGGGTCACCGTTCGGTCGCGGTTTTGGGGAGGCCGGAAGGAGGAGCGAGCCGAGGCACGGGCCGGGCGGCCGGGGCGGAGGGCGGCACGGAGGGGAAC
>NZ_JASKYT010000058.1:0-27348 GCF_041028275.1 Streptomyces sp. PU-14G | reverse complement strand
GGGCCGGTCGGCACACCGCCCCGCCGGGCCCGCCACCCGCCCGCCGCGCGGCGAGACGGGTTAGTGGCCGTTAACCGACGACTTCAGGTTAACGGCTACTAACGGGGCTGTCTAGAATGGGAGAATGAGCAACAGGACGGCGGCGGGTACAGCTGCACCAAGTCGGCGGGAGCAGATCCTGGGCGAAGCCGCGCGGCTCTTCGCCGAGCGCGGGTTCCACGGGGTGGGGGTCGACGAGATAGGAGCCGCCGTCGGTATCAGCGGCCCGGGGCTCTACCGCCACTTCGCGGGCAAGGACGCGATGCTCGCCGAGTTGCTGGTCGGGATCAGCGAGCGGCTCCACGAGGGCGGGCGGCGCAGGGCGGAGGAGTCGCTGGCGGCCGGACTCGGTCCCGAGGAGGCGCTGGACGCGCTGATCGAGGGGCACATCGACTTCGCGCTCGACGACCGGGAGCTGATCACCCTCCACGACCGCGAACTCGACCGGCTCCCCGAGGCCGACCGCAAGAAGGTCAGGAAGCTCCAGCGGCAGTACGTCGAGCTGTGGGTCTCGGCGCTGCGTGCGGTCTACACCGACCTGACCGAGCTGGAGGCCCGCGTCGCCGTGCACACCGTCTTCGGGCTGCTCAACTCGACGCCGCATCTGAGCGGGTCCTCCTCGATGCCCGACCGCGAGACGACCGCCGCGCTGCTGCACCGCCTGGCGCGCGGAGCCTTCTCGGCCGCTGCTCCGCGCGGCCTCGCACGCTGAGGGCTCGTCCTGCGGGCTCGTCCTGAGGGCTCGCCCTGCGGGCCTTGCTCCGGGCGGGCCTTGCTCGGCGAGGGGCGTCACCGTGTGCCGTGTGCCGTGTGCGGCTGCGGGGTGGGGCGGTGGCCGGTCGCGCCGTTCCCCGCGCCCCTCGGGGGCGCGTCCACGGCGCCGAGGCCGGCGTGAGTGGCTCTGGACAGTGGACATGACCGGTCGGTAGCTTGGGCCGAACAAGCTGAGCAAGCGCTTAGCCATGGCCGAGGCGACGAGGAGGCGTGCTGTGCGCCGCACGGTGTTCAACGAGGACCACGAGGCGTTCCGCCGGACGATCCGCGACTTCATCGCGGATCAGGTCGTGCCCCACTACGCGCAGTGGGCCGAGCAGGGCCACGTCCCCAAGGACTTCTACAAGAAACTCGGCGAGCTGGGCGTCTTCGGCATCGAGGTGCCCGAGGAGTACGGCGGGGCGGGCGAGACCAGCTTCAAGTACAACGCCGTCATCACCGAGGAGTGCGCCCGCGCGGGCGTCAGCTTCGGCGGTTCGAGCGTGCACACGGCGCTCTGTCTCCCGTACATCCTCAAGTACGGCAACGAGGAGCAGAAGAAGCGCTGGCTGCCCGCCTTCGTCTCGGGCGAGATGATGACCGCCATCGCCATGACGGAGCCGGGCACCGGGTCCGACCTGGCCGGGATGAAGACGACGGCGAAGCTGTCCGAGGACGGCACCCACTACGTCCTCAACGGCGCCAAGACCTTCATCACCGGTGGTGTCCAGGCCGACCGCGTCCTGGTGTGCGCCCGTACCGCGCCTCCGACGCCCGAGGACCGGCGGGGCGGCATCTCGATCCTGGTGGTGGACGCCAGGAGCGAGGGCTACGCGGTGGGCCGCAAGCTGGACAAGCTGGGGCTGCGCGCTTCGGACACGGCCGAGCTGTCCTTCACCGACGTCAAGGTCCCGGTCGAGGACCTGCTGGGCGAGGAGGGCAAGGCGTTCGGCTACCTGGGCCAGAACCTTCCCCAGGAGCGGCTCGGGATCGCGCTGGGCGCCTACGCGCAGTCGGCGGCGGCGGTGCGGTTCGCGCACAGTTACGTGAAGGAGCGGACGGTCTTCGGCAAGGAGGTCGCCTCCTTCCAGAACACCAAGTTCGTCCTCGCCGACTGCAAGGCCGACGTGGACGCGATGCAGGCCGTCTGCGACCGCGCTCTCGAAGCGCTGGACGCGGGGGACCTGACGCCGGCCGACGCCGCCTCCGCCAAGCTGTTCACCACCGAGCTGGCGGCCCGGGTGATCGACAAATGCCTCCAGCTGCACGGCGGGTACGGCTACATGCTGGAGTACCCCATCGCCAACCTGTACGCCGACACCCGGGTCTCGAGGATCTACGGCGGTACGAGTGAGGTCATGCGCTCCATCGTCGCGAAGTCCATGGGGCTGTGAATCCTCACCGCGCGCCTGTGATCTGCGACGTAACACCTTCGGACCGCTCCTCGGCAGAATCGGGCGCATGAGCCAAGAACTGACGTCCCTGCTCGACCTGCTCGATCTGGAGCGGGTCGAGCAGGACATCTTCCGCGGCAGCAGCCGTGCCTCCGTGGTCCCCAGGGTCTTCGGCGGCCAGGTCGCGGCGCAGGCGCTCGTCGCCGCGTGCCGCACCGTTCCCGAGGGGCGGCTGCCGCACTCCCTGCACGCGTACTTCCTGCGCTCCGGCGACCCCGGTGCGCCCATCGTCTACACGGTGGACCGGATACGCGACGGGCGTTCCTTCACCACCCGCCGGGTGGTGGGCGTCCAGCACGGGCAGCCGATCTTCCACCTGTCCGCCTCGTTCCAGGTGTACGAGGAGGGGATGGAGCACCAGGAGGCGATGCCGTCGGCGCCGGACCCGGAGACGCTGCCGACGGCACAGGACATGCTGCCGCGCTACCACGGCCTGTTCACCGATCCCCAGGTGCCCGAGAGGCTGTTGCGGGCGCGGGCCGCGGTGGATCTGCGCTACGTGGAGGCGCCGCCGTTCGCCAGTGTCGGCAGTCCCTCCGAGCCGCGCTCACAGGTGTGGTTTCGCACCAACGGCAAGCTGGACGGCATCTCGGACGATCCGATGCTGCACATCTGTCTGGCGACGTACGTCTCGGACATGACGCTGCTGGACTCGGTGCTGCTGGCACACGGCAGGGGCGGCTGGGCGGTCGGTGACGTGGTGGGGGCCAGCCTGGATCACGCCATGTGGTTCCACCGTCCGTTCCGTGCGGACGAGTGGCTGCTCTACGACCAGGAGTCGCCCACCGCGCAGGGTGGCAGGGGACTGGCCAAGGGCAGGATCTTCACCCGGGACGGCCGGCTGGTCGTCTCGGTCATCCAGGAGGGCGTGGTGCGCGTCCCGCGCTCGGAGGGCGGCAACGCGTCGGGGCGTGCGGGAGCTCAGCCGGCCAGTCCGGCCGCCGCGAGCACGTAGGCCGTCATCGGCTCGTAGAAGCGCGGGTCGACGACGTGGTCGTCCAGGGGCACGGTGACCTCCAGCGTGCCCTCCGCCTCACCGAGGAAGAGCGCGGGGTCGTTGCAGTCGGCGAAGCCGACGGTGGTCAGGCCGTGCTGCGCGGCGCGGCCCGCCCAGCCGTGGTCCGCCACCACCAGGTCGGGCAGCCGCTCCCCGGCCTGCTCCAGTCCGTGCAGGACGCCGGCCATGGGCTCGGGGGAGTGGGTGTGCCACAGCGAGGCGCCCCGCTCGTAGACGGCGACGCCCTGGAACTGCACGATGACGCCTTCGTCCGCGAAGACCCGCAGCGGGGAGCGCACGATGTCGCAGCCGGCGGCGCGCAGCGCGGTGGCCAGCGTCCCGTGCATGTCGAGCAGCGCTCCGGGGTGTCCGGTGGCGAACAGCACACGGCCGCGCCCCTCGGCGGCCTTGCGCAGTTCGGCGGCGGCCCGGTCGAGCGCGGCGACGGTCAGTTCGGGGTCGATGGTGTCCTGGCCCGTGCGGTAGTCCGGGTCGTCGCTGACGCCGCAGCGCTCCGCCATGACCGCGAGCACGTCCTGTTCGTCGGCCCAGCGCTCGCCCAGCTCCAGACCGAGCCAGTAGTGCCGGTCGCCGTTGGCCAGCTTGCGGTAGTGGTCGAGGTTGTTCTCCCGCGGAGTGGCGACGTCCCCCGCGATCCGGGTGCGCACCAGGTGGCTGAGCAGCTCGTGGCGGGTGGGCGCTTCCGGGAGCGGCAGAGGGAGCGACACGGGCAAGAGAGGCTGTGGCATGGGGCCATTGTGTCTCGTACGGGCGCTCGATGGACGGAGTGTCCAAAAGGAGGCGTACGCCGCTCAGTACCGTCTAACGGTCCGGCCACCCGTTCGGCCTACGCTCGACACCATGACCAGCAGCGACAACTCTCCCACCCACGCCTCGCACGACGTGCGGCAGCCGCGCGGTCCCGTCGACTCCTCCAGGGTCCCCCGCTACGCCGGCCCCGCGACCTTCGCGCGGCTGCCCCGGATCGACCAGACGGAGGGCCGTGCGGACGTCGCCGTGGTGGGCGTCCCCTTCGACACCGGGGTCTCCTACCGTCCGGGCGCCCGTTTCGGCGGCAACGCCATCCGTGAGGCGTCCCGGCTGCTGCGCCCCTACAACCCGGCGCAGGACGCCTCACCCTTCGCGCTGGCGCAGGTGGCCGACGCGGGCGACATCGCCGTCAACCCCTTCGACATCGGCGAGGCCCTCGAGACGGTCGAGCACGCGGCGGGGGAACTCCTGGACGCGGGCTCCCGGTTGATGACGCTGGGCGGCGACCACACCATCGCGCTTCCCCTGCTGCGCGCGATGGCCCGCAAGCACGGTCCTGTCGCCCTGCTGCACTTCGACGCGCACCTGGACACCTGGGACACCTATTTCGGCGCTCCCTACACGCACGGCACCCCGTTCCGGCGCGCCGTCGAGGAGGGCGTTCTCGACACCTCGGCGCTCTCCCACGTGGGTACGCGCGGGCCGCTGTACGGGAAGCGGGATCTGGACGACGACGCCAAGATGGGCTTCGGCATCGTCACCTCCGCCGACGTGATGCGCCGTGGGGTGGACGAGGTCGTCGACCAGCTGCGGCAGCGGATCGGCTCCCGGCCGCTGTACGTCTCGATCGACATCGACGTGCTCGACCCCGCGCACGCGCCCGGCACGGGGACCCCGGAGGCGGGCGGGCTGACCTCGCGGGAGCTGCTGGAGATCGTGCGCGGGCTGTCCGACTGCCATCTGATCTCCGCCGACCTGGTCGAGGTCGCCCCCGCCTACGACCACGCGGAGATCACCTCCGTCGCGGCCTCGCACACGGCGTACGAGCTGACGACGCTGATGACACGGCAGATCGCGGACCGGCGCGGGGCCGCGACCGCCGAGTGAGGGGTGCTGATGAGCGGGTTCCGGCCGTGTTGCCGAGCCGACACGGCCGGCCGTTCCCGCTCGTCCGCACGCGTTTGCGGACGCCCGTACCGGTGAGCGGATCAACAGCGCAGGTCGGCGGGGGCTTGACGGGGGGCTGCCGCACACTCCGCCCAGTCACACAGCGCCACTTATTTAATACGCGACGTTACCGAATTTGATCGGTCGATGTGCGTTCCGTGGAAGTTCTCGACAGACTGCATGAGCGATCCCGCGCGGGAAGGCGGTGCGGAGCGCTGAGAAGAGCCGGCCTCGTGGGGGGTGCCGGCCTGAGCGCCTCCAGGGACGCGCCGCCGGTGACCGGGGCGGCACCGGAAGGGCCAGCGGCTCACCGGGCCGCCACCGGTCACTCTCCTGGGGTCCGCCGGGGCGCATGCGCCCCTCAGGGCGCGGTCAGTATCCGCGGTCCCTCCGGTGTGACCGCCACCGTGTGTTCGAAGTGCGCGGCCCTGCTGCCGTCCGTGGTGCACAGTGTCCATCCGTCCGGCGCGGTGAAGAACCCGTCCTGGCCGCCCGCCAGCAGCATGGGCTCGATGGCGAGTGTCAGCCCGGGGCGCAGGGGGAAGCCGCGGCGCGGCCTGCCCTCGTTCGGTACCGCCGGGTCCTCGTGCATGCTGCGGCCGATGCCGTGCCCGCCGAACCCCTGCGGAATGCCGTACCCGGCGGCACGGGCGTGGCTGCCGACGGCGTGCGAGATGTCGCCGAGCCGTCCGCCCGCGACCGCCGCCGCGATGCCCGCCTCCAGCGCGCCCCGCGTCGCGTCGAGCAGCGCCTGGTCCTCGGGGCGTGCGGTGCCCACGCAGAAGCTCACGGCCGCGTCGCCCGTCCAGCCGTCCACCTCGGCACCGCAGTCGACGCTCACCAAGTCCCCGTCGCGCAGCCGGTAGTCGCCGGGGATGCCGTGCACGATGGCGTCGTTGACCGAGACGCACAGGGAGGCGGGGTAGGGCACGGGGGCGAAGTCGGGGCGGTAGTGCAGGAACGGCGAGGTGGCACCCGCCTTGCGGAGCACCTCCCGTGCCACCTCGTCCAGCTCGTTCAGCCGCACGCCCACGCCGGCGGCGGCACGGGTCTCGCGCAGGATGTCGGCGACCACCCGTCCCGCGACGCGCATCGCGTCCAGTGCGGCGTCCGTCTTGATCTCCACCATGACCGTTCCTCTCAGTCGGGGAGGCTGTTCCAATTCTTATACCGGTATTAGTATCACGGCATGGTTCGGACACCTCTCACACCGCTCGAACGCGAGCGTGGCCGCTTTCTGGGTGCGTTGCTCCGCGAGGCGCGCGGCGAACGCAGCATGACGGACGTCGCCACGGCGGCCGGCGTCTCCGCCGAAACCCTCCGGAAGATCGAGACGGGACGCGCGCCCACCCCCGCCTTCTTCACGATCGCCGCGCTCACCGCCGTCCTCGGACTGGAACTGGACGAGGTCTCCGCGCGGTGCGCCGCTGTGGCGGCCACGCCCGGGTCGCAGGCCGCCGGGGAGGCGGACGGCACCGGGGACGAGGAGAGGGTGCGGGAGGCCGCCGCGGCCTGATCGCAGGCACCCTCCGGACAGGCCCGCCCCCGCGTGCGTCCCTCGCGTGCGTCCCTCGCGTGCCTCCCCTGTGCGCACTCCCCGCGTGCATGCCCCGTTTCCCGGTCAGTGGCCGGGCGTTGTGGTGCGGCTCGGTGGGCGCGGCTACCGTGCCGTCCCGCGGCACCGCCCGCCGCACGCACGCACGCACGCCCGCCCGCGCACCGCGAAGGGGACCACCATGCGTACGCGTATTCCGCTCGCTCTCGTGACCGTCGCCGCCGCACTGGCCGGCTGCGTGACGGCCCAGACGGCAGCCGCGCAGCCGCCCGCCCCGCGCGACGGCCGGACCGGGCACGCCTGTTCTCCCATGGTCGCCGTCCACGGCTACTCGGACTCGCTCGACAAGACGCGCTATCACGGCCTGCCCGTCGCGGGCGTCTCCGCTCTCGCCCCCGACGGCGACGGCCACCTGGCGGCTCTGTCCGACCGCTCCGTCCTCTTCACCCTCGACGTGGCCCGGCACGGCCCCTCGCCGCACGCGCGGACGGTCGGCGGGGTGCGGCTCGCGGACGGGGCGGGGGCGCCACTGGACTCGGAGGGGCTGGTCGTCGAGCGGCGGGGCACCCGGTTGGTCACCTCGGAGACGGAGCCGTCGATCGGGCGGTACACGGCGGACGGCACGTTCACGGGGGAGCGGCTGCCGGTGCCGCGCGCGCTGCGGGTACGGCCCGAGGGGCGCGCCGAGCCGAACCAGACGTTCGAGGGGCTGACCGCCTCGCACGGAGGACGGAAACTGACCGCCTCCATGGAGGGGCCGCTGGAGGGGGACGGCACGGATGCCCGCCGGCGCGCGCTGGTGCGCTTCCAGAACTGGCGACTGGGTCCGCCGTCCGCTCCAGCACGCGGGGCGTCCCCCACCTCCCAGTGGGCGTACCCCGTCGACGCCGGGCTCGGTGTCGCGGAGATCGCCGCGACCGGGGACGGCCGCTACCTCGTACTCGAACGCGGTTACGACGTCGACGCGGGAGCCAACACGATCCGCCTCTACCTCGCGGACCCGCGCCGTGCGAGTGATGTCGCCGCCGTCGAGGCGCTGAGGACCGGCCCCGGCGGCGTTCGCCCTGCGCGCAAGACGCTCCTGGCCGACCTCGGCGACTGCCCCGACCTGGGAGCCCCCAACCCCTCGCCCCAGCCGAACCCGCTGCTGGACAACATCGAGGCCCTCGCGGTGACGGGGCGCTCCCACGGGCGGCTGCGTCTGCTGCTGGCCAGCGACGACAACGAGCGGGCCGAAGAGGTCACCCGCCTCTACCGCCTGAGCGCACGCCTGCCGCGCGGCTGAGGCGCCGAGCGCTGCCGTGCGGCTGAGGCGTCGAGCGCCGCCCCGTCCGGAATGAAAACCTGATCCTGTGATGTTGGGCCTTCCGCA
Organism: Streptomyces sp. PU-14G; assembly: GCF_041028275.1. Taxonomy (NCBI): domain Bacteria; kingdom Bacillati; phylum Actinomycetota; class Actinomycetes; order Kitasatosporales; family Streptomycetaceae; genus Streptomyces; species Streptomyces sp. PU-14G. Next base: position 19,240 of record NZ_JASKYT010000058.1, on the reverse strand, counting down.
GGAGGAGGCAGCGTCGAAGGGACGGGGAGCATCGTGACCGAGGACAGCGGGGGCGTCGCCCCGGAGAAACCGGGATGGGCGCGGCGGCTGGCCCGGTACTGCTGGCGCTACAAGCGCGCGGTGGTGCTGGCGCTGGGTGCCTCGCTCGGCGGCATGGGTGTCATGGCGCTCGTCCCGCTGCTGACCAAGGTGATCATCGACGACGTGGTGGTCGGCGGCCAGGGCAGCCTGTGGACGTGGATCGGGCTGCTGGTGGTCGCCGCCGCCGTCATCTACGTCCTCACCTACGCCCGCCGCTACTACGGCGGGCGGCTCGCGCTGGACGTCCAGCACGACCTGCGCACCGAGATGTACCGCTCGATCGTGCGGCTCGACGGCCGCAGCCAGGACGAGCTGTCCACGGGCCAGGTCGTCGGGCGCGGCACCAGTGACCTGCAACTGGTGCAGAGCCTGTTGTTCATGCTGCCCATGATGATCGGCAACGTGCTGCTGTTCCTCGTGGCGCTCGTCGTGATGGTCGTCCTCTCGCCGCTGCTCACCCTGGTGTCGGTGGCCGTCTTCCCGCTGCTGTGGTGGGTGGCCGACCTCAGCCGCAAGCGCCTCTTCCCGGCCACCTGGTACGCGCAGCAGCAGGCCGGAGCGGTCGCCTCGGTGGTGGACGGCGCCGTCACCGGTGTGCGCGTGGTCAAGGGCTTCGGGCAGGAGGCGCAGGAGACCGGCAAGCTGCGGGCGATCGGCCGCAAACTGTTCGCCGGGCGGCTGCGCACCGTACGCCTGAACGCCCGCTACACGCCCGTCCTGCAGGCGGTGCCCTCGCTCGGGCAGGTCGCCATGCTGGCGCTCGGCGGCTGGATGGCCACCCGCGGACAGATCACCCTGGGCACCTTCGTGGCCTTCTCCACCTACCTCGCGCAGCTCGTGGGGCCTGTCCGGATGCTCGCCATGATGCTCACCGTCGGGCAGCAGGCCCGCGCCGGTGTCGAGCGGGTCTACGACCTGATCGACACCGAGCCGCAGATGGGGGAGAGCCCGTACGCGCGCGAGCTGCCCGACACCGTCGACGCCTCGATCGAGTTCGCGGACGTCACCTTCGGCTACACGCCGGGCGACCCGGTGCTGGACGGATTCAGCCTGCGCGTCGAACCCGGCGAGACGGTCGCCCTGGTGGGGGCCAGCGGCAGCGGCAAGTCCACCGTCTCGATGCTGCTGCCGCGCTACTACGACGTCACCGGCGGGGCGGTGCGCGTCGGCGGCCAGGACGTGCGCGAGCTGACGCTCGACTCGCTGCGCTCCGCGATCGGACTCGTGCCCGAGAACCCCTTCCTGTTCTCCTCCTCCCTGCGCGAGAACATCGCCTACGGCGCACCGGACGCCAGCGACGAGCAGATCCGCGCCGCCGCCCGCGCCGCGCAGGCCGACCGCTTCATCAGCGAGCTGCCCGACGGCTACGAGACAGCCGTCGGCGAGCAGGGACTGACCCTCTCCGGCGGCCAGCGTCAGCGCATCGCGCTGGCCCGCGCCCTGATCACCGACCCGCGGCTGCTCCTGCTGGACGACGCGACCTCGGCCGTCGACGCGCGCGTCGAGCACGAGATCCACGAGGCGCTGCGCGGTGTGATGGCGGGCCGTACGACGTTGCTGATCGCGCACCGCCAGTCCACCCTCGCGCTGGCCGACCGCATCGCCGTCCTCGACGGCGGCCGGCTGGCCGACATCGGCACCCACGAGGAGCTGACACGGCGCTGCGCCCTCTACCGCAGGCTGCTGACCGACCCGGACGAGTTGGGGGACGTACGCCGCGACCCGGCCGGTCTCGCCGCCTCCCCGGGCGCGCGGGCCGACAGCAGCGAGGGGGTCACCCCCGAGCTGTGGGTGCGCGAGGAGGACCCCGACGCGCAGGACGCCGCCGCGGCGGGCGGCGCGGGTGCCACCGCGGCGCAGGCGGGTCGGCCCGGGACCTTCGCCTCCGAGCTGGCCGGGCTGCCCGGCAGCCCGGAGCTGCTCGCCAGGGTGGCCGCGTTGCCGCCTGCCGACGACACCCCTGACATCGACGAGGAGCAGGCCGAGCGCGCCGAGGAGACCTACGGGCTGCGCCGGCTGCTGCGCGGTTTCGGTGCCGCCCTGCTGATCGCGCTGGTCTTCGCGGCGCTGGACGCCGGGTTCGGGCTGCTGCTGCCCGTGCTGATCCGGCACGGCATCGACGACGGCGTGGAGCAGGGCGCGCTGGGCGCCGTCTGGTTCGCCTCCGGGCTGGCGCTCGCGGTCGTCGTCGCACAGTGGGGCGCGCAGGTCGGCTCGCTGCTGCTGACCGGGCGCACCGGGGAGCGCGTGCTGTACGCCCTGCGGGTGAAGATTTTCGCTCAGTTGCAGCGGCTCGGCCTCGACTACTACGAACGCCACCTGGCCGGCGCCGTGATGACGCGCATGACGACCGACGTGGACGCCCTCTCGACGTTCCTGCAGACGGGACTGGTCACCGCCGTCGTCTCGCTGTTCACGTTCCTGGGCATCATGGTCGCCCTGCTGCTGCTGGACCTGCAGCTCGCCCTCGTGGTCTTCGCGACGCTGCCGCTGCTGGTCGTCGGCACAGTCTTCTTCCGGCGCCAGAGCGTCAAGGCGTACGAGCTGGCGCGTGAGCGCGTCAGCGTGGTCAACGCCGACCTCCAGGAGTCCGTGGCCGGACTGCGGATGGTGCAGGCCTTCCGCGGCGAGGAGCGCGGCGCCGACCAGTTCGAGCGGCGCAGCGACGGCTACCGGCAGGCCCGGGTGCGCGGCCAGTGGCTGATCTCCGTCTACTTCCCCTTCGTGCAGCTGCTGGCCTCCCTGGCGACCGCCTCCGTGCTCGTCGTCGGCGCGACGAGGGTGGAGAACGGCACCCTGACGGCGGGCGCGCTGGTGGCGTACCTGCTCTACATCGAGCTGTTCTTCGCCCCCGTCCAGCAGCTCTCACAGGTCTTCGACGGGTACCAGCAGGCAGCCGTCTCGCTGCGCCGCATCCAGGAGCTGCTGCGCGAGGAGAGCACCACGCCGGTGCCCGCCGCCGCACGCGAGCCGGGGGCTCTGCGCGGCGAGATCGAGTTCCGTGACGTCGACTTCCGGTACGCCACCGCGGACCCGGCCGGGGAGCAGCGGGAGGAGCAGGCCCTCTCGGACGTCCGGCTGACCATCCCCGCGGGCCAGACCGTCGCGTTCGTGGGGGAGACCGGAGCGGGCAAGTCCACCCTCGTCAAGCTCGTCGCCAGGTTCTACGACCCGAGCGAGGGCGCCGTCCTGGTCGACGGCCACGACCTGCGTGAGGTCGATCTGACCGCCTACCGGCACCGGATCGGGGTCGTACCGCAGGAGCCCTACCTCTTCCCCGGCACCGTGCGGGACGCCGTCGCCTACGGGCGGATGGACGCCACCGACGCCGAGGTCGAGGCCGCGGCGCGGGCCGTCGGGGCGCACGAGATGATCGCCTCGCTGTCGGGGGGCTACCTGCACGAGGTGGACGAGCGCGGCCGCAACCTGTCCGCGGGGCAGCGGCAGTTGCTCGCCCTGGCGCGGGCCGAACTGGTGGGCCCGAGCATCCTGCTGCTGGACGAGGCCACCGCGGCACTCGACCTGGCGACCGAGTCGCTGGTCAACCAGGCGACCGACCGGCTGGCAGGGTCCCGCACCACCCTGGTGGTCGCGCACCGGCTGACCACCGCGGCGCGGGCCGACCGGGTCGTCGTCCTCGACCACGGCCGGGTCGTGGAGGACGGCACCCACCAGGAACTGCTCGCCGCGCGGGGCCGGTACGCACAGCTGTGGCGCACCTTCGCGGGCGAGCCCGCCACGGGCTCGGGCGGCGATACGGAGCACGCGATGGTCTAGGGCCTCTCGTTCGGATCTTGCTGGGCTCGCGGGCCCCGGCACGCACTCTCGCGGCGTTGTCGTCAGTCGCCGCTGCTCCGCAGGGACTCCTTCCTCCGCCTTGCGAGAGCACGCACCGGAACCCGCTCCCTGATCCAGCCAGATCCAAACGAAAGACCCCAGGCCGCCCCGAAGGGGCGCGGGGAACGGCGCGGCGAACCCCCACCCGCCCGCGGACCGCATACCGCGGCCAGTGGAACCCCCGTGCCGGAGCACGCTGCTGAGGTACGTGCGCGCGGGCCGCAGCGCTCAGGTGCGGCGGTTGCGCGGATGTGCCCGCGCGGCGCGCTCGTTGCCGCGCTTGTAGTTGCCCGTCCAGCGGGCCATGACCAACTGCTCGTCCCCCGCGCGCACCTCCGCCAGGAAGCGCTCCGCGCGGGCGCCGCGCAGGGTGGTGACGGGGCGGCCGTGGTGGCTGATGACCACGGCCGCCCCGCCGCGTTGCTCGTAGGTGAATCCACTGGGTGCCGGCATGGGGCGAGCGTAGGGCTCAGCTCTGCTCCGCCTCCAGACCGGAGGCGGGCTCGCACAGGTCGACCATGTACTCGTCCACCGTCTGCACCTCGCCGTAGGGGAGGGGCTCGGTGCCGGTGCGCCAGTGGATCGCGGAGATCTCCTCGTTCGGCGTGAAGGGGAGCACCTCGCTCAGCTCGCCGCTGAACAGGGCGCCGTACAACACCCGCTGCTCGGGCCCCAGCGCGGTCCTGGAGAAGCCGACGAAGCGCAGCGCCGCGGGGTCCACCAGTTGGCCGCTCTCCTCCCGCAGCTCGCGGGCTGCGGCCTCGCGGGGGGTCTCGCCCTCCTCGATGCCCCCGCCGGGCAGCTCCCAGCACCGGCGGCTGCGGACGTGCACCATCAGCAGTCTGCCCTCGTGCCGGACGGCCAGCAGGGCATAGCCGACGGGGGCGTCGGGGAAGCGGGTGTCCTCCGGCTCGCGCAGGAAGGCCAGCAGGCGCATCCCGAGGGGGCCCGTGGCCAGCGGAGCGGGCGGGGTGGCGGAATCACTCATGCTCCGCAGCGTAAACCGGCACGGTGACGGGGGCGTTGGGTACCGCTCAGCGGTGTGCGACGCCCCACATGCGTACAGGTGGCGGGCTCCGGGGTCTGGCGGAGCCGTACGCACGCCGATAGGTTCACGTCGACTTTTGGCGTTGTATGGGGAGGGTGAATGCGTAAAACGCTCAGATGGTTGCTGTCTCTGGTGGTGCTCATAGGCACTTTCAGCGTCGGCAGCGCGTCGGCGGGTGCCGCCACAGCGGCCCAGGCCGGCAAGAGCACCGACATCAAGGACCGCATCCTCGCGGTGCCCGGGATGAGCCTCATCGAGGAGAAGCCCGTCGACGGGTACCGCTATTTCGTGCTCAACTACGAGCAGCCGATCGACCATCGGCACCCGAGGAAGGGCACCTTCAAGCAGCGCATCTCGATCCTCCACAAGGACACCAGCCGGCCCACCGTCTTCTACACGGGCGGCTACAACCTCAGCACCAACCCCAGCCGCAGTGAGCCGACGCAGCTGACGGACGGCAACCAGGTCTCCATGGAGTACCGCTTCTTCACCCCGTCCCGGCCGAAGCCCGCCGACTGGTCGAAGCTGACCATCTGGCAGGCGGCCAGCGACCAGCACCGTATCTACAAGGCGCTGAAGAAGATCTACAGCAAGAACTGGATCGCGACCGGCGGCAGCAAGGGCGGCATGACGGCGACGTACTACCGCCGCTTCTACCCCCGCGACATGGACGGCACCGTCCCCTACGTCGCCCCGAACGACGTCCGCAACGACGAGGACTCCGCGTACGACAGGTTCTTCAAGAACGTGGGCACCAAGGAGTGCCGCGACCGGCTCAACAGCGTGCAGCACGAGATCTTCGAGCGCCGCGGCGAGATGGTTCCCCGCCTCAAGAAGTGGGCGAAGGAGAACGACTACACCTTCACGATGGCCGGCAACGCCGACAAGGCGTTCGAGCTGATCGCGCAGGACCTGGTGTGGGGCTACTGGCAGTACCACCTGGTCGACGACTGCGACCAGGTGCCCTCCCCGGACGCCTCCACGGACACGCTCTACAAGTGGGCCGACGAGATCGGCGGCTGGGACGCGGGCACCGACCAGGGCATGCTGCCCTACACCCCGTACTACTACCAGGCGGGCACCCAGATGGGCTCGCCCGACTACGAGGAGCCGCTCCTCGACGACGTGCGCAAGTACCCGGGCCTGAACACGCCGCGGGTCTACGTGCCGCGTGACATCCCGATGCGCTTCAACAAGCACGACAAGGCGATGCGCGACATCGACCGCTGGGTGCGCCACAGCTCCTCGCAGATGCTCTACATCTACGGCGAGAACGACCCGTGGGGCGCCGAGCCGTTCCGTCCGGGCAGGCACACCGAGGACACGGCCGTCTTCTGGGCGCCGGGCCAGAACCACGGCGCGAAGATCGCCACGCTCGACGAGGACGACCGGGCGACCGCCACCCGCATGGTGCTGGAGTTCGCCGGCCTCGACGTCGACAAGGACAAGAAGCCGAAGCGTCTGACGGCGTACGACAAGAAGCTGGACACGCCGCGGAAGGAGGCGCGGACGCTCCGTCCGTGACCTGCGTCCGAGGCCCCTCTCGCCGGCGCGGTCCTCAGGCCGCGCCGGCGAGCAGTTCCAACAGGTGGGCGCGCACGCCGGGCAGCAGCGCGCCCATCTCGCGCACCTCGGGGTACCAGCGCTTCTCGTACTCCCAGCACAGCCACTCGGCGCCCGTCCACTGCCCGTGCGCCGGTGTGCGTGCGTCCGCTTCCCTGGTGACCACCTCGACCACCTCGGCGAGCGGCAGTGCGCCCTCGCCGGGCGGCAGCGGTGTGGTGTCCTGGCGCGACGGGACGTCCTTGACCTGCACGTAGCCCAGGTAGGGGGCGAGCAGTTCGCAGGAGCGCTGCGGTTCCTCGCCGCCGCGCCAGGTGTGCAGCACGTCCCACAGCGCGCCCGCGCCCGGGCGGTCGACCGCGCCCAGGACGCGGGCCGCGTCGGCGCCGGTGCGGTGGGAGTCGTGGGTCTCCAGCAGGACGCGCACGCCCAGCCCTTCGGCGATCCCGGCCGCCTGGGTCAGCCGGCGTACGGCGATCACGTCGGCCTCATCCGGGTCGGTGTCCCCGCCGGGGAAGACACGGGCGTAGGGAGCGCCCAGATCGTGTGCCAGGTGCAGCAGGGCGCGCACCTCGGCCAGCACGGGCGCGTCGTCTCCGCTCGCGGCCATCTTCGGGTACCCCGCGACGCACAGCAGCTCGACGCCCGCGTCCGCGAACTGCTCGGCCACCTGCTTCCTCTCGCGGTGGCCGAGGCCCGGGTGCACGGGCTCTTCCGGGTGGGCCCGCAACTCCACCCCGTGGAAGCCCGAACGGGTCGCCGCCCGCAGGACGTCGTCGAGGGGGGCGCCGGGCACACCGAGGGTGGAGAAGGCGAGTCGCATGCGCTCACCCGACCAGATGCGCGGGGGAAAGTCACGCCGCGCACGCGTCGGAACGCGTCAGAACGGCACTCCGCAGCGCAGGACCACGTTCGCGTACGGCCGTGCCTCACCCGTGCGGACCACCAGGCGGGCCCGGTGCGTGAGGGCTTTCAACTCCTCGTGCGGCACCAGCCGCAGCCCGGGAAGACGGGCGGCCAGCAGTGCGCCGCATTCGGGGTTGGCCTCGTGCACCTCGCTCGCGGCGGTCGCGCCCTCGGTCTCCAACTCCTCCAGGAGCCCGGTGAGCACCTCGGCGAAGGAGGGCACGCCGGCCCGGAAGGACAGGTCGACGACCGTGGGTCCGTCGGGGATCGGCAGCCCCGCGTCGCACACCACGACGAGGTCGGTGTGGCCCAGGCAGGCCAGCGCCCCGCTCAGGTGGCGGTTGAGTATGCCGGACTTCTTCACAGGCCGCTCTCCTGAGCACCCCGCGCGAGCCCGTCGCCGGTGGCCGTCTCGCCGTCGGCGGTCTCGCCGTCGGCCGTCTCGATGTCGGCTGCCGTCGGGTAGGACTCCTGCGCTCCGGCGCGTGTGACCGCGAAGGAGCCGACACGTACCGCGTACCGCACGGCTTCCTCCAGGCCCAGGCCGCGGCCCAGCCGCCAGCCGAGCGCGCCGGTGAAGGCGTCGCCTGCGCCCGTGGTGTCCACGGCCGTCACGCGCGGGCTGGCCACCCGCACCATGCCGACCCCGTGCGTCACCTCGGCGCCCACCCCGGGCCCTGCCACCAGGGCGCCCTCGGCGCCGAGGGTGACCACGACGCTGCGCGGGCCGAGACCCAGGAGTGCGGTGGCCCATTCCTCGGGGTCGTCGCTGAGGGACTGCCCGTCCAGCAGCAGGCGTGCCTCGTGCTCGTTGACGACCAGCGGGTCGCACAGCGCCAGCACGTCCTCGGGCAGCCGTGCGGGCGGGGAGGGGTTGAGCACGAGCCGCGCCCCGTGCTCGTCCGCGGCCCGTGCCGCCGCGGCGACCGTCTCCAGGGGGATCTCCAGTTGCAGGGAGACCACGGCCGCGGCCTCGAACAGGCCGCGTGCCGCCGCCACGTCGTCCGGGGTGAGCCGGGCGTTGGCGCCGGGGGAGACGACGATGCTGTTGTCACCCGCCGCGTCGACGGTGATGAGGGCGACGCCGGTGGGTGCGTCCTTGCCCTCGGCACCTTCGGGCGCGCCGGTCGCGCCGGGGACCTTGATGCCGTCCTTGCCCACCGTGCCCGGCGTGTCCGTCGGGCCCACGAGGAGTCCTGCCAACGCCGCGCCCGCGTCCCGCTGCGCCTCGGCCAGCATCCGGCCGTAGGCGTCGTCGCCGACGCGCGCCAGCAGTGTGGTGCGGGCGCCGAGCCGGGCGGCGGCAGCCGCCTGGTTCGCGCCCTTGCCGCCCGGGTGGACCCTCAGGTCCGACCCGAGCACCGTCTCGCCGGGCCCTGGCCTCCGTTCGAGACCGATGACCAGGTCGGCGTTGGCGGACCCTACGACCAGCAGGTCGTACTCGTGCATCCGGTGTGCTCCTTCACCTCCCGCCGGGGCGTTCACCCGCGGCGGGCACATCCCGCGCGGGCGTGCCCCGCGGCGGGCCGTTTCGCCTCTCGTGCGTCGGGCTCCCGGCCAGGAGCCCGCCGGAAGGTCAGGAGAAGCGGGCGACGTTCTTCTTGGTGACGACCTTCACCGGAACCTTGATCTGCTCCTGCACCTTGCCCTTGTCGATGGCGCGCATGGCGTTGCGGACGGCCATCTTGCCCAGCTCGGCCGGCTGCTGCGCCACGGTCGCGTTGATGGTGCCCGCCTTGACGGCCTTCATCGCGTCCGGGGTGCCGTCGAAGCCGACGATCTTGACGCTCTTGCCGGCCTTGGAGCCCAGCGCCTTGACCGCGCCCAGCGCCATCTCGTCGTTCTCCGCGAAGACCGCGTCGATCTCCGGGTGCGACTGCATGGCGTTGGTGGTCACGTCCAGGCCCTTGGCCCGGTCGAAGTCCGCCGGCTGCTTGGTGACGACCTTGATGCCCGGGTACTTCTTGAGGCCCTGCTTGAAGCCCTTGCCGCGCTCACGGGAGGCAGAGGTGCCCGTCTGGCCCTGCAGGACGAGGATCTCGCCCTTGCCGTCGAGCAGCTCGTTGACCTCCTTGGCCGCAGCCTTGCCGCCGGCGACGTTGTCGGAGGCGACGGTGGTCTTGATCTCGGCCTTGTTGACGCTGCGGTCCGCGGCGATGACGGGGATGTCCGCGTTGTTGGCGCCCTTGACCGAGGGGGCAGCCGCGTCGGAGTCGACCGGGTTGATGATGATCGAGTCCACCTGCTGCGAGGTGAAGGTCTGCATCTGGTTGGCCTGCTGGGACGCCTTGTTCGCGGCGTCCTGGACGGTCAGGTCCGCACCCTGCGCCTTGGCTTCCTTCTCGGCGCCTTCCTTCATCTGGACCATGAAGGGCTGGTTGAGCGCGGATATGGCGAAGCCGATCTTGGGCTTTTCCTTGCCGCCCTTGGTGTCGTCCCCGGAACCACAGGCCGAGGCGGTCAGTGCGACTGCCGCGGCCACGACGACGACAGACGTGTTCTTTCTCTTGCTCATTGCTGCATTCCTTGCAGTCGGCAGATGGACGAACTACGCGAACCCCCCCGTCGCACAAAGATCATGTGCGACGACGCAGTGTATCGAGTAGCACGGCGAGCGCGATGACGACCCCGATGACGACCTGCTGCCAGAAAGCGGAAACGTCCAACAGGTTCAGACCATTGCGCAGAACTGCGAGGATGAGGGCGCCGATGAGCGTTCCGGAAGCCTTCCCGACGCCTCCGGCGAGGCTCGCACCTCCGATCACCACGGCCGCGATCGCGTCCAATTCGAAACCTTCGGCGCCGGTCGGCTGGGCCGAGGCGAGCCGCGAGGTCAGGACGATTCCGGCCACGGCGGCGAAGGCGCCCACCAGGGTGTAGATCACCAGTTTCTGCCGGCGGACCCGGATACCGGACAGGTGCGCGGCCTCCTCGTTGCCGCCGATCGCGTACATCGCGCGCCCGTTGTAGGTGCGGTTCAGGATCAGCGCGGCGATCAGGCCCATCACGATCATCACGATGACCTGGGTCGGCAGCCAGCCCCCGATGTTCTCGCCCATCCAGGAGAGCGAGTCGGGCATCAGGATCGGGTTGCCCTGCGAGACGACCAGCAGCAGACCGCGCGCGGCCGAGAGCATCGCGAGCGTCGCGATGAACGGGGGCAGCTTGCCGTAGGCGATCAGCACGCCGTTGAGCAGGCCGCAGGCCGTGCCGGTGAGGATGGCCAGGATGACGCCCAGGAACGCCGGCATGCCCTGGGTCGTGGTGAACCAGCCGAGCATGATGCCGGAGAACGCGGCCACCGAGCCGACCGACAGGTCGATGCCCCCGGCGACGATGGCGAAGGTCACGCCGAAGGCGAGGATGGCGGTCACCGCGGCCTGCTCGCCGACGTTGAGCAGGTTCGTCGTGGTGAGGAAGTTGCCGTTCACCAGTGCCAGGGCCGCGACCAGGACGACGAGGGCGCTGAGCGCCCCGTTGTCCAGCAGGAAGCGGCGTATGGCCTGCGGCGGCCCGCTGCCGCCGCCGGGGCGCTTGTCCAGGCGGTGACCCGGCTGCTGCGTGTCAGTGGCCACGGGGAGAGTCCTCCATCTCGCTCGTACTACCTGGCGCGGAGGTGCCGACGGCCAGCGCCATGACGGCGTCCTGGGTCGCTTCCCGCGCGGTCAGTTCACCGGCGATCCGGCCCTGGGACATCACCAGGACCCGGTCGCTCATGCCCAGCACCTCGGGGAGGTCGCTGGAGATCATCAGCACCGCGTGCCCCGAGGCCGTCAGCTCGTTGATGAGCTGGTAGATCTCGACCTTGGCGCCCACGTCGATGCCGCGGGTGGGTTCGTCGAGGATCAGCACGCGGCTCTTGGCGAGCAGCCACTTGCCGATCACGACCTTCTGCTGGTTGCCGCCCGAGAGGGTGCGCACGTGCTGGTCGAGCCCGGCCATCCGCACCCCCAGCCGGTCGGCGATGCGGGCGGCCTCCTTGCGCAGCCCGCCGCGGTCCACCAGGCCGCCCTTGCTCGCCTCCCGCATGGAGACCAGGGAGAGGTTGTCCGCGACCGAGGCGTCGGGCAGCAGGCCCTGCCCCTTGCGGTCCTCGGGGACGAGCCCGAGCCCCACCGTGTGCGAGGCCCACACGTCGCCGCCGGGCAGCCGCTTGCCGGCCACCTCGACACGTCCCGCGTCGTAGCCGTCGGCGCCGAAGACCGCGCGGACGACCTCGGTGCGGCCCGCGCCCACCAGCCCGGCGATGCCGACGACCTCGCCCGCCCGCACCTCGAAGCTGATGTCCTGGAAGACGCCCTGCTTGCGCAGACCCGAGACCCGCAGCAGGGGGGCCGCCGAGGCCGCGGCGTCCTCGGCCTTCACCGTCTCGCGCGGGTACTGCTGCTCGATGCTGCGGCCCACCATCAGCCGCACCAGGTCGTCCTGCGGCGTGGTCGCCGGTACCTGGCCGACGCTGCGGCCGTCGCGCAGCACGGTGACCCGGTCGCCCAGGGCCGGGATCTCCTCCAGGTGGTGGGTGATGAAGACGATGCCCACGCCCTCCGTGCGCAGCTTGCGCACGATGGCGAAGAGCCGGTCCACCTCCTCGGAGGTGAGGACCGCGGTGGGCTCGTCCATGATCAGTACGCGGGTGCGCAGGCTGAGCGCCTTGGCGATCTCCACCATCTGGCGTCCGGCGATGCCCAGCTTGCCGACCGGGGTGCGCGGGGGCGCGGTGACGCCGACCCGCTCCAGCAGGACCTTGGCGTCGGCCTCCATCTTCTTGCGGTCGATCATGCCCAGGCGGCGCGGCTGGCGGCCCAGGAAGATGTTCTCCGCGATGGACAGCTGCGGCACCAGGTTGAACTCCTGGTGGATGGTGGCGATGCCCAGCTTCTCGGCTTCCTCCGCGTCCGAGATGCGCACCGTCTTGCCCTCGCGCAGCACCCGCCCCGCGTCCGCGCGGTACGCGCCGGAGAGCACCTTGATGAGGGTGGACTTGCCGGCGCCGTTCTCGCCCAGCAGCACGTGGACTTCGCCCGCGCGCAGGTCGAAGTCGACACCGTCGAGGGCTACCACGCCGGGGAACGTCTTGCGGATGCCCTCCGTGCGCAGCAACTCCCGTGCCGGGGGCGGGTCTGGGGTGGTCAACGGCGGGTCCTTTCGTCTTCGCCGCAGGAGCGGCGCGCTATGAGGTGGGCGGAGAGCGTGACGGAGCCGGCGCTCCGTCCCCCGGACTCGGTCCGGGGGGACCCCCGCTCCACCAGGTCGGTCAGTGCGGCGACCGCGCGGTGGCCCAGCTGTTGGGTCGGCTGGGCTATGGCGGTGATCGGGGGGTCGGTGTGCACGAACCACGGGATGTCGTCGAAGGCGGCCAGCGACACGTCGTCGGGCACCCGCAGCCCGAGGGTGCGCACCTGTTCCATGACGCCGAGTGCCATCAGGTTGTCCGTCGCGAAAACGGCGTCGGGCGGTTCGGGGAGCGTGAAGAAGTTCTCGGTCACCCGGCGACCGCTCGCCGTCTGGAAGTCGCCCTGTCCGATGTAGTCGTCGGGCAGCGGCAGGCCGTGCTCGGCCAGTGCGGAGCGGAAGGCGGCCAGCCGCTCGTTGCTGGTGGTGCTCGCGACGGGCCCGGTGATGATGGCCAGCTTCCGGTGTCCGAGGGCGTACAGGTGAGCGACGAGCTCGCGCACGGCGCTGCGCCCGTCGGCGCGCACCAGCGGTACGTCCAGGCCCGCGATCCACCGGTCGACGAAGACCATGGGGATGCCCGCGAGGGCCGCCTCGCGCAGTGCGAGGGAGTCGCCGTCCGCGGGGGAGACGAGCAGGCCGTCGATCCTGCGGTCCAGCAGCGTGCGCACGTGGTGGTCCTGGAGCGTGAGCTGCTCGTCGGCGTTGCCGATGATGACGCTGTAGCCGCGGGCGCGCGCCTCGTCCTCGACGGCGCGGGCCAGCTCGGTGAAGAAAGGATTCAGCACGTCGCTGATGACCAGGCCGAGGGTGCGGGTCTGGTCTGTGCGCAGGGACCGGGCCAGCGTGTTGGGCCGGTAGCTGAGCTCGGAGACGGCCGCCAGTACCCGGGCCCTGGTCTCCTCGCGGACCCCGCTGTGGTCGTTGAGGACACGCGAGACCGTGGCGACGGAGACGCCCGCGCGTGCCGCGACGTCCTTGATGCCTGCCATTGGGGTGCCGTGTTCCAAGCTGGGAGAAGCGATCAGGTACAGGGGAGGGGGGCTGAAGTGCCGCCGTGCGCAGGGCACTCGGAGGGCGCCGCGCCGCGCATGGAAACGATTACATCGGTCATGGAATGTGATGTGCGCATGGTGACGCAAGCTGAGAGCGGTGCCGATACGAGATCGTGATGATGCGCGTGCAGCCGCAACTACGGCCCTTACGCGGACAGTTCCGGGAGGTTACGAGGAGTTGTCCACTTCGGCTGCCGGCCTGTCGTATCGCGCGGTTACCTTCGATGCATGACGTACCAGCCAGCCGTGCTCGAAGGGGTACTGGAGCGCATCACCTACGCCAACGAGGACAACGGGTACACCGTGGCCCGCGTCGACACGGGCCGCGGTGCCGGCGACCTGTTGACGGTCGTCGGCGCGCTGCTGGGCGCCCAGGCGGGCGAGTCGCTGCGCATGGAGGGCCGCTGGGGCTCCCACCCGCAGTACGGCCGCCAGTTCCATGTGGACAACTACGTCACGGTGCTGCCCGCCACCGTCCAGGGCATCCGCCGCTATCTGGGCTCGGGACTCGTCAAGGGCGTCGGCCCGCGCATCGCCGACCGGATCGTCAGCCACTTCGGCGTGCGCACCCTGGAGGTCATCGAGGAGGACCCGAAGAAGCTGATCGGCGTTCCCGGGCTCGGCCCCAAGCGCACCCAGCTGATCGCCGCCGCCTGGGAGGAGCAGAAGGCCATCAAGGAGGTGATGGTCTTCCTCCAGGGCGTCGGCGTCTCCACCTCCATCGCCGTACGCATCTACAAGCACTACGGCGACGCGTCGATCTCCGTGGTGCGCGGCAACCCCTACCGGCTCGCGGCCGACGTGTGGGGCATCGGCTTCCTGACCGCCGACCGCATCGCCCAGTCCGTCGGTATCCCGCACGACAGCCCGGAGCGCGTCAAGGCCGGTCTGCGGCACGCGCTGTCGCTCTCGTCCGACCAGGGGCACTGCTTCCTGCCCGAGGAGCGGCTCATCTCCGAGGCGGTCAAGCTCCTCCAGGTCGACACCGGCCTGGTCATCGACTGCCTGGGGGAGCTGGCCGCCGACGAGGAGGAGGGCGGCGTCGCGAGGGAGGCGGTGCCCGACCCCGCGGACCCCGAACGGGATCTGACGGCCGTCTACCTGCTCCCCTTCCACCGCGCGGAGCGGGCACTGGCCGCCCAGCTCCAGCGGCTGCTGCACACGTCCGAGGACCTGCTGCCCGCCTTCCAGGGCGTGGACTGGCAGGTGGCGCTGGGCTGGCTCGCCTCCCGTACGGGAGCCCGGCTCGCTCCGGAGCAGCAGGAGGCGGTCAAGCTCGCGCTGACCAGCAAGGTGGCCGTGCTGACCGGCGGACCTGGCTGCGGCAAGTCCTTCACGGTGCGCTCGGTGGTGGAGCTGGCCCGCGCGAAGAAGGCCCGCGTGGTGCTGGCCGCTCCCACGGGCCGGGCGGCCAAGCGGCTGGCCGAGCTGACCGGCGCCGAGGCCTCCACCGTGCACCGGCTGCTGGAGCTCAAGCCGGGCGGCGACGCGGCGTACGACAGGGAGCGCCCGCTCCAGGCCGACCTGGTGGTGGTGGACGAGGCGTCGATGCTCGACCTGCTGCTGGCCAACAAACTGATCAAGGCGGTGCCGCCGGGCGCACACCTGCTGCTGGTCGGCGACGTGGACCAGCTGCCCTCGGTCGGCGCCGGCGAGGTGCTGCGGGACCTGCTGGCCGACGGGGGGCCCGTGCCGGCCGTGCGGCTCAAACGGATCTTCCGCCAGGCCCAGCAGTCCGGCGTGGTGACCAACGCGCACCGCATCAACGCGGGCGCCCCGCCGCTGACGGAGGGGATGAGCGACTTCTTCCTCTTCGCGGCGGAGGACACCGAGGCGGCCGGCGCGCTCACGGTGGACGTGGCGGCGCGCCGCGTCCCGGCGAAGTTCGGGCTCGACCCGCGCGACGTGCAGGTGCTCGCTCCCATGCACCGCGGCCCTGCCGGTGCGGGCGCTCTCAACGGGCTGCTCCAGCAGGCGATCACCCCGGCCCGTCCCGGGCTGCCCGAGAAGCGGTTCGGTGGCCGCGTCTTCCGGGTGGGCGACAAGGTCACCCAGATCAGGAACAACTACGAGAAGGGGGCCAACGGCGTCTTCAACGGCACGGTCGGTGTCGTGACCGCGCTCGACACCGACGAGCAGCGGCTGACGGTCCGCACCGACGAGGACGAGGAGATCGGCTACGACTTCGACGAGCTGGACGAGCTCTCCCACGCCTACGCGGTCACCATCCACCGTTCGCAGGGCAGCGAGTACCCGGCCGTGGTGATCCCGGTCACCACCGGCGCCTGGATGATGCTCCAGCGGAACCTGCTCTACACGGCGGTGACGCGGGCCAAAAGGCTGGTGGTTCTGGTCGGCTCACGCAGGGCACTCGGCCAGGCGGTGCGCACCGTCTCGGCCGGCCGGCGGTGCACGGCGCTCGATCACCGGTTGGCCGGACGCGAGCCGCCCCGAGAGGCGGGAAGGGTTCCGGGGGGTGACCATGACGGCCAGAAGGGTGCAGGATAGCTAGATGGGCGGCACTCCGTGCCACCATGGAGCCCTCTGGCTGACCCCCAGTGCACCGCACAGCGCTGGATAAGGGAGAGTGGAAGAAGCCAGGGCACCTCGAAGAAGAGGCACTACGTCGGTGAGGGATGACGTGAGCGAGAACCGCGACAGCGAGAAATCCGTAGTACTCCGCTACGGAGACGGCGAGTACAGCTACCCGGTCGTCGAGAGCACGGTGGGGGACCGTGGCGTCGACATCGGCAAGCTGCGTGCCCAGACCGGTCTGGTGACCCTGGACTCCGGCTACGGCAACACCGCCGCCTACAAGTCGGCCATCACCTACCTCGACGGTGAGCAGGGCATCCTGCGCTACCGCGGCTACCCGATCGAGCAGCTCGCCGAGCGCGGCACCTTCCTGGAGACCGCGTACCTGCTGATCAACGGCGAGCTGCCCACCGTCGACGAGCTGAGCGGGTTCAAGAACGAGATCACGCAGCACACGCTGCTGCACGAGGACGTCAAGCGGTTCTACGACGGCTTCCCGAGCGACGCCCACCCGATGGCGATGCTCTCCTCCGTCGTCAGCGCCCTGTCGACGTTCTACCAGGACAGCCACAACCCCTTCGACGAGGAGCAGCGGCACCTCTCGACCATAAGGCTGCTGGCCAAGCTGCCGACGATCGCCGCCTACGCCTACAAGAAGGCCATCGGCCACCCGGTCGTCTACCCGAGCAACGACCTCGGCTACGTCGAGAACTTCCTGCGGATGACCTTCTCGGTCCCCGCGCAGGAGTACGACCTCGACCCGGTCGTCGTCAACGCCCTCGACAAGCTGCTGATCCTGCACGCCGACCACGAGCAGAACTGCTCGACCTCCACGGTGCGCCTGGTCGGCTCCTCGCAGGCGAACATGTTCGCCTCGATCTCCGCCGGCATCAACGCGCTGTGGGGCCCGCTGCACGGCGGCGCCAACCAGAGCGTCCTGGAGATGCTCCAGTCCATCCAGGCGGCGGGCGGCGACGTCGACACCTTCATCCGCAAGGTGAAGAACAAGGAAGACGGCGTCAAGCTCATGGGCTTCGGCCACCGCGTCTACAAGAACTTCGACCCCCGGGCGAAGATCATCAAGGCGGCGGCCCACGACGTGCTCTCGGCGCTCGGCAAGAGCGACGAGCTGCTGGACATCGCCCTGCGCCTGGAGGAGCACGCGCTCTCCGACGACTACTTCGTCGAGCGCAAGCTCTACCCGAACGTGGACTTCTACACCGGCCTCATCTACCGCGCCATGGGCTTCCCGACCAGCATGTTCACCGTGCTGTTCGCGCTCGGCCGGCTGCCGGGCTGGATCGCCCAGTGGCACGAGATGATCAAGGAGCCGAACTCCCGGATCGGCCGTCCGCGGCAGATCTACACCGGTGTGGTCGAGCGCGAGTACGTCCCGGTCGAGGCCCGCTGAGGCGGACGCCTCTCGACGGGGTGGCCGTCTCCCCTCCTCGGCGCCCCGGCCCTCTTCGGCCCCCGGCCTTTTCGGCCCCTCGGAAGGCCCCGGTCTCTTCGGACCGGGGCCTTCCGGTTGTGCGGTGGGCCTTCCGTGTCCGGACGTGTGTGCTCCGCTTGTGAGGTTGCGAAAGAGACGTAGGTCACAGAAATTGGGGGGTAACCATCGGCGGGGTTCGGGGGTCTAACCGGGTGGCGTCGGCCTCCCGGCGGAGCCGCCGCCGTACTTCGTGTCCGTCTTGGGGGACGGACGTGAGGTGAAGAAACGGTGAACGTGTGCGGGGAGCTTTGAGCGGCCTCCCGGCCCGCACGGTCACCCGTAGAGCGCCCGGCCAGGATCCCGTGGGGGGAATCCGTGACCGGGAAGAGAAAGCGCCCCGTCGACGGGCCCGTGGGGGGACCTGGTCGATGGGGCGCTTTTCGCTGCGCGGACGCCTCACGGCGCGGACGCCTCGCTGCGGGGCGGTGGCGGTGTGCTCTCGCCGACGCTCCCGCGGGTGTGCTCTGTTCGGCGCGCTTCCGCAGGTGGGTTCCCGCGGGTGTGCTCTCGCCGACGCGTGGCCGCGGGTGTGCTCTCGCCGACGTGCCCTCAGGCGCGGCCGACCAGTTCGTAGCCGGCCTCGTCGACGGCTTCGCGCACGGCGTCGTCGTCCAGCTCGCTGGTGGAGGTGACGGCGACCTGGCCTGAGGCGGCCTGCGCCCGCACCGCCGAGACCCCCTCGATCCGGGAGATCTCCTCGGAGACCGCGCCCTCGCAGTGGCCGCAGGTCATTCCGGAAACCTTGTACGTGGTCGTGACGGTGCTCATGGTCGACTCCTCGTTCTCCGCACGGAGTGCTCGATGGGGGTGCGCACGGGGCGGCACCGGGGTGCCGGGCGGCGTGCGCGGGGTCGACTATATACCCCCGCCGGGTATATGCCAAAGCTCTGCTTCCCCGTGCACCGGCCGCAGGGCCCGGCCCCTAAGGGGATGCCTGGACGGGCTGCCCGGGTACCCCCTGAGATTCCCCGGGCATGAGCGCTCGGCCGTTGTGCCGCCACTCCCGACACCTGTCAGCTTGCTCTTACAGGTGAAGACGCCCGGCGACGCCGGGGCCGGGTGGAAGGCGGGTGGTCGGTGTGGAGGGCACGCTGTGGGGGATGGTGGTGCTGCTCGCACTCACCACGCTCCCGCCCCTCGTTCCCAACTCCGCGCTGATCGCCACGGCGGGCGCGCTCGCCGCCGAGGGCCGGCTCTCCCTTCCTCTGGTACTGCTGACCGTGGCCGGCAGCGCTCTGGCGGGGGACGCGATCGTCTACGGGGTGGGCCGGAAGACCGGTCGGCGCCTCGGTGCCCTGCTTGCCGCGCGTCCGCGCCGCAGGGCCGCGCTCGACTGGACGGCGGAGCGCGTGTGGCGGCACGGGGTGCCCTTCGTGCTGGTCGTCCGCTTCCTGCCGAGCGGCCGTCTGCTGGGTGGGCTGGCGGCGGGTGCCGCCGGCTATCCGGCCCGGCGGCGGGTGCCGCCGGCTATCCGGCCCGGCGGTTCCTGCTGGGTGCCGGCGTGGCCGAGCTGCTGTGGGCCGCGTACTCGGCGGGGGTCGGCTACTGGGG
>NZ_JASKYT010000579.1:0-2959 GCF_041028275.1 Streptomyces sp. PU-14G | reverse complement strand
CCGCTGCCGCCGCTGGGTGCCCGTCAGGCGGCCGGCGTGGTGGGCGACGTGCTGCTGCCCGTGCTGGCGGGCGGAGTGATCGTGCGCAGGCCGCGCGCCATGTCGCTCCTCGAGCGCACCGGCTGGGACCGGCGGGGCGTGGAGCGGATGCGCGCGCTGCGCGACCAGCACGGCCCGGGGCCGCTGCCGCTGACGGTGCGCGGCCGGGCGTACGCGATGGTGCTGGACGCCGGCGACGCGGAACGCGTCCTCGCCGGCACTCCCGACCCGTTCAGCCCCGCGACGGCGGAGAAGCGCAGTTCCCTGGCGCAGTTCCAGCCGCACGGCGTGCTCATCTCAGCGGGGCGCGAGCGCGCCGAGCGGCGGGAGTTCGTCGAACAGGTGCTGGAGACGCCCGAGCCGCTGCACGATCTGGCAGGGCCGCTGACCGGCGTCATCCGCGAGGAGGCGGCGCAGCTGCTGGCCCAGGGCGAGCGGTCGGGCGAACTGCGCTGGGAGGACTTCGACGCCGCCTGGTGGCGGACGGTACGCCGGATCGTGCTGGGCGACGCCGCCCGGGACGACACGGCGCTCACCGCGCAACTGGGCGCGCTGCGCTCGGCCGCCAACTGGTCGCTGGCGGGACCGCGCCGCAAACGGCTGCGCAGCGCCTTCCTCGCGCGGGTGCGCTCCTACACCGCACACGCGCAGCCCGGCAGTCTCGCCGAGCGGGTCGCCCGGACCCCGGCTGCGACGGGCACCGACCGGGCGGGCCAGATCCCGCACTGGCTGTTCGCCTACGACGCGGCGGGCATGGCAGCGGCGCGGGCACTCGCGCTGCTGGCCACCCACCCGCAGGAGTGCGAGCAGGCGCGTGCCGAAGCGCTCAGCGGCACACCCACCGCCGCCCGCGAGCTGCCCTACCTGCGCGGCTGCGCACTGGAGTCGGTACGGCTGTGGCCGACGACGCCACTGATCCTGCGGGAGAGCACCGCCGAGACCTCGTGGGAGGGCGGCACGCTGCCGGCCGGCACCGTCTTCGCCCTCTACACGCCCTACCTGCACCGCGCCGATCCTGCCGGTTCGTACGCCGACAGCTTCGCACCCCGGCAGTGGACGGAGGAGACCGGGCGGCAGGCGCGCGCCAACCCGGCGCTCGTCCCCTTCAGTTCGGGGCCCGCGGGCTGCCCCGGCGAGAACCTGGTGCTGTTCACCGTCAGCACTCTGCTGGCCGCGCTGCTGGAAGGGCACGGCTACACCCTCGCCTCCCACCCCGAGCTGCGGCCCGCCGCACCGGTGCCCGCCACCCTCGACCACTTCGCGCTGCGCTTCCGGGTACATCCGTTGTCCGAAGGGCGTCCGGTGTCCGAGGGCATCCGGTGAGCGCGGGGTGAGCGGTCGGTGCTTGGGCACACGGCGAAGGGCGGGACCGGTCGTCCCGCCCTTCGCCGCTGTCCCGTCCGGGGGCGCCCCCCGGTGCGTCAGACCTCGTCCTCGTCCCTGGTCCGCATCGCGTCCTCCTCCGCGGCGAGGCCTCCGTCGCCGGTCTGCCGTCCGTAGACGTCCTGGCGGCGGGGCGGGGTCGCCTCGGGGTCGTTGCGCAGGTCTCCTGAGGCTTCGTCGGGCGGCCCGGAGACGGCCTCCCGTTCGGAGACCTCGGGCTGCTCCTCGGCGAGCCGCTCGTCGAGGGACTCGCCCTCACGCATCTCGGCGGGGGTGGGCGCGGAGCGGGTGACGGCCGTGGGCTCGTCACCCGGCACGGCCTCCTGCTGCGGGTCGCTGGCCCGCTGCTGTTCGGGGGTGCCGTCCTGCAGGTCGGGGATACCCTGCTGCTCCGGATCCGCACCCGGGTCGCCCGGCTCGGCGTACTCCTCGTCGGCCTCCGCCTGGGGCGTCAGGAACGAGGTGTCGAAGCCGCCGGTGTCCTGTCCCGGCCCGCGCGGCGGCGGGTCGGATTCCACGGGCGGGTTCCACGCCCCGCGATCGGCGCGGTCGCCCGGCAGCCGGCCCTCGGCGGGCCCCGCGCCCATCTCGGCGGCGTCCTCGGTGGTGACGCCCTCCTCCGCGGGGATGTCCCTGCCGTCTCCGGTCATGGTGGCCTCCTCTCGTTCGGATGCTCCGGGTACCCATCCCCGGCAACGGCTACGCGGGACGACCGCGCAGGTCGGGCCGGAAGCCGGGCGGCGGATCTCCGCACGTGTCCCGCTCCGGGCTGGTCACGTGTCCCCGCTCCAGCGGGGTCACGTGTCCCCGCTCCAGCGGGGTCACGTGTCCCGCTCCAGACGGGCGTAGGCGCTCTCGTCCAGCCGGGTGAGCAGGTCGGCGGGGCCCTCGTAGATCTCCTGGGCACCCGCCTCCTCCAGGTCGGCGCGGGGGATGCCGCCGGACAGGACGCCGAGCGCGGTGACCTCGGCGCGGGAGGCGGCCCGCATGTCCCACACGGAGTCGCCGATGAAGACGGTCTGCTCCCGGGCGGCGCCGACCAGGTCCCTGGCGTGCTCGACCGAGTCGGGGGCCGGTTTGCCCCGCTCGACGTCGGCGGCGCTGGCGAGGTGGGCGATGAGCTCGTCCACGTCCAGGGCCCGGCGCATCGCGGCCAGCTCGCCGCCGACCGCGGAGGTGACGAGCACGAGCACCCAGCCGCGGTCGTGCAGGGCGCGCAGCAGCTCCCGGGCGCCCTCCAGGGCGCCGAGCCTCTCGTGGCAGGTCGCGAAGAGGGTCTTGTGGGCGGCGCTGATCACCTGGTCCTGGTCGCGGTCCCGCCCCTCCCCCAGCACCTGCGCGATCAGGTCTCCTCCGCCCAGTCCGATGGCCCGGTGCAGCGTGGCGGTGGGCACCTTGTGCCCCGACTGGCGCAGCGCCTCCCACCAGGCGTGGACGTGCAGGTAGGTGGTGTCGGTGAGGGTGCCGTCGACGTCGAAGAGCGCGGCACGAGGCATGGTGGCTCCTTGGGGAGAGGGCGGTCAGGGGCGCGCGGGGG
>NZ_JASKYT010000578.1:0-1931 GCF_041028275.1 Streptomyces sp. PU-14G | reverse complement strand
CCCGAGGAATCCTGTGTGAATCTGGCGGGACCACCCGTTAAGCCTAAATATCCCCCCCCCCCCCGTGTGTGAGACGCGGCAGGGGTTGCGCATGCGGGGTTGTGGGATTCCRTTTCAATGGTCTGTSGGCTGTTGGACGAGTGAGAAACCGTATGGGTAGGCGAAGGGCATGCGAAAGGCCCGGCGTAGAGGGTAAGACCCCCGTAGCTGAAATCTGTACGGCTCGTTTATGGAACACCCAAGTAGCATGGGGCCCGAGGAATCCTGTGTGAATCTGGCGGGACCACCCGTTAAGCCTAAATATTCCCTGGTGACCGATAGCGGATAGTACCGTGAGGGAATGGTGAAAAGTACCGCGGGAGCGGAGTGAAAGAGTACCTGAAACCGTGTGCCTACAAGCCGTGGGAGCGTCGCGCATCGAGTTTTCTCGGTGCGTCGTGACTGCGTGCCTTTTGAAGAATGAGCCTGCGAGTTTGCGGCATGTTGCGAGGTTAACCCGTGTGGGGGAGCCGTAGCGAAAGCGAGTCCGAAGAGGGCGTTTGAGTAGCGTGTTCAAGACCCGAAGCGGAGTGATCTAGCCATGGGCAGGGTGAAGCGGAGGTAAGACTTCGTGGAGGCCCGAACCCACCAGGGTTGAAAACCTGGGGGATGACCTGTGGTTAGGGGTGAAAGGCCAATCAAACTCCGTGATAGCTGGTTCTCCCCGAAATGCATTTAGGTGCAGCGTCGTGTGTTTCTTGCCGGAGGTAGAGCACTGGATAGGCGATGGGCCTTACCGGGTTACTGACCTTAGCCAAACTCCGAATGCCGGTAAGTGAGAGCGCGGCAGTGAGACTGTGGGGGATAAGCTCCATGGTCGAGAGGGAAACAGCCCAGAGCATCGACTAAGGCCCCTAAGCGTGTGCTAAGTGGGAAAGGATGTGGAGTCGCAGAGACAACCAGGAGGTTGGCTTAGAAGCAGCCATCCTTGAAAGAGTGCGTAATAGCTCACTGGTCAAGTGATTCCGCGCCGACAATGTAGCGGGGCTCAAGTACACCGCCGAAGTCGTGTCACTCCAACATGAGGGCTAACGCCTGTTGGGGTGGGTAGGGGAGCGTCGTGTGCCGGGTGAAGCAGCCGTGGAAGCGAGTTGTGGATGGTTCACGAGTGAGAATGCAGGCATGAGTAGCGATACATGCGTGAGAAACGTGTGCGCCGATTGACTAAGGGTTCCTGGGTCAAGCTGATCTGCCCAGGGTAAGTCGGGACCTAAGGCGAGGCCGACAGGCGTAGTCGATGGAGAACCGGTTGATATTCCGGTACCCGCTATGCAGCGATCAACATCGAATCAGGTGATGCTAAGTCCGTGAAACCGTCCGTGCCGGCTTTGCTGGTTTCGGGAGTGGTGGAGCCGACGGTCCAAGTCTGTAGTAGGTGAGTGATGGGGTGACGCAGTGAGGTAGTCCATCCCGGGCGGTGGTTGTCCCGGGGTAAGGGTGTAGCCCGAGGAGTAGGTAAATCCGTTCCTCATGTAGGGGTGAGACCTGATGCCGAGCCGTTTGTGGTGAAGTGGATGATCCTGTGCTGTCGAGAAAAGCCTCTAGCGAGGTGTGTGGCGGCCCGTACCCTAAACCGACTCAGGTGGTCTGGTAGAGAATACCGAGGCGTTCGGGTGAACTATGGTTAAGGAACTCGGCAAAATGCCCCCGTAACTTCGGGAGAAGGGGGGCCACGCCTGGTGATGGAGCATGCCTCCTGAGCTGGGGGTGGCCGCAGAGACCAGCGAGAAGCGACTGTTTACTAAAAACACAGGTCCGTGCGAAGCCGTAAGGCGAGGTATACGGACTGACGCCTGCCCGGTGCTGGAACGTTAAGGGGACCGGTTAGTCACATTTCGGTGTGGTGAAGCTGAGAACTTAAGCGCCAGTAAACGGCGGTGGTAACTATAACC
>NZ_JASKYT010000577.1:0-3796 GCF_041028275.1 Streptomyces sp. PU-14G | reverse complement strand
GCCTGTCGCGCCGTCGGGGACGCGGGCGCGCCCGCCGTCCACTCGGCGGCCGTCGAGGCCTCCTCACGCACCCCCGACCGCCTCGCGGACGCGTCTTCGGCACCGCTGCCGCCAGAGCCGGTCACGCCGGCCGCGGCACCCGCGGCGCCCATGCCGGCCGCGGCACCCGCGCCGCCCCCAGCGCCCGCGCCGCCGCCCGCACCCGCGCCCGCGCCGCCATCGCGGCCCGTGGCGGGCTCCTCGGACAGGTGCCGGACGCTCTCCGCCAGCCGGTCCAGCTCCTGCGCGAAGGCACCGGCGGTCGGCCAGCGGCGGTCGCGGTCGGGCTCCAGGGCGCGTCCGACGACCTCCTCCAGCTCCCGCGGCAGCCCCGGGCGCACCAGGCGCAGCGGCGGCACCCGGCCAGGCGCTCCGGGCACGGTCCCGGTCACCAGGTGGTGGAGCAGGGCGCCCAGGCTGTAGACGTCGGCGCGGGCGTCGATGCCGTCGAACGGTTCCGCCTGCTCGGGCGCCATGTACCCGGCCGACCCCGCGACCACCGTCAGGCCCGAGGCCTGCGCGAGGTTCTTCGCCAGACCCAGGTCGGCGACCAGCACCCGCTCGCGGCCCCGCGCGCCACCGCTCGCCAGCAGGACGTTCGACGGCTTGATGTCGCGGTGCGCGACCCCCGCCTCGTGCAGCGCCCGCACACCGCGGGACGCCTCGGCGGTGAGCCGCAGCGCCTCGGGCACCGACAGCGGGCCTGCCGCCAGTCTGTCGGCGACCGTACCGCGGTCCGCGTACTCCATGACGAAATAGGGGCGTTCGTCGTCCAGCTCGCCGACGTCGAAGACCTGGACGACGCCGCCCGAGGACGCCTTGCGCAGCAGTCGCGCCTCGGCGAGGAAACGGTCGCGGATGTCCATGCGGCAGGCCCAGTTCTCGGCCATCACCTTGACTGCGACGGGAGCCTCCAGCCGATCGTCGTGCGCGAGCCAGACGACGGCGAAGGCTCCGGATCCGAGGGGCTTCTCGACCCGGTAGCGGCCGAACTGATCAGGTGAGGGCATGCCCCTTATGATGCCTGGATGTGTCCCCCGGCTTCCGCAGACGCCGCGAACCAGCCCTTCGGCCCGACCGAACCGGCCACTCCGGCCACCCCGGCAACACCCGCCGGCACGGGCGTCCCCTCAGGCGCCGCACCCCACGATAACGACACCTTCGACCCCCAATCCCCCGACACCGAGACCCTCGCGCTGCTCGCGGCGCAGGGCGACAGCGCGTCCCTCGACGCGCTGCTCCGCGCGATCCGTCCCGACGTGGTCCGCCGCTGTGGCCGCTTCCTCCTCTACCGCGAGGACGCCGAGGAAGCGGCACAGGACGCGCTGCTGCAGGTCGCCCGGAACATCCACCGCTTCGAGGGCCGCAGCCGCTTCAGCACCTGGTTGCACACCGTGGTGGCCAACTGCTCCCGGCAAAAGTACCGGGAGCTGAAACGGCGCGCGGCCGAGCAGCCCACGCTCCCCGACGAGGCGGGCGCCCCCGAGCGCCGTCCCGATCCCCGTACGACCAGCGTGATCGCGGGCTCCAAGGTGGACGTGCTCGAAGCCCTCGAACGCCTGGAGCAGGAGAGCCCCCACCTGGTGGCGCCCCTGGTCTACCGCGATCTGTGCCAGATGGACTACGCCGAGATCGTCGACCGTCTCGGCATCCCGCTGGGCACCGTCAAGTCCCGTCTCCACCACGCCCGCCGCCACGTCCGTCCCTGGCTCACCTCCCAGGAGTTGTGACCGTTGTGACCAATCTCGCGGTCCGGGCCCCCCGCAGCCCGGACCGCGCCGCCCCGAGCAGCACCGGGAGCGGACGGGCGGTAACGGGGGCGGACGGGCGGTAACGGGGGCGGGGCAGCGGCCCGCAGAGTGCGGCATGGTCGACTGAGGCCATGGCGGATGCGGCGGTGACGCGGTTCGAGGCACACAGGGGGCGGCTGTTCGGGATCGCCTACCGGATGCTGGGTTCGGCGACCGAGGCCGAGGACATCGTGCAGGAGGCCTACCTGCGCTGGCAGCGTGCCGACCAGGCGTCCATCGCGTCCCCCGGCGCGTGGCTGGCCACAGTCGTCACGCGGCTCTGTCTGAACGAGTTGGCGTCCGCCCGCGTACGCCGTGAGCGGTACGTGGGCCAGTGGCTGCCGGAGCCCGTGCTGACGGGGCCCACCGGGGCCCCGGTCGTCTCGGGGCCCCCCCCCCCCCCCCCCCCCCCCCCCCCCCCCCCCCCCCCCCCCCCCCCCCCCCCCCCCCCCCCCCCCCCCCCTACCTGCGCTGGCAGCGTGCCGACCAGGCGTCCACCACGTCCACCACGGACAAGGACGGCAACTGAGCGGCCGGCGCCCGCAGACCCTCCTGGTCACCGGCGCGGGCGGAACGGGACGCACCACGGTCGCCGCCGCCACCGCCTGCGCGGCAGCCGCCCAGGGGCACCGCACCCTGCTGCTGAGCCCCGAGCCCGCCCGCCGCCTCGCCGCGCTGCTGAGCACCGGCGACGGCGCGGACGGCACGGACCCGACCGGCGGACCCGCCACCCCCGCACCGGGCACGGGCGCCTTCGAGGCCGTCACCGGTGTGCCAGGACTGTGGTTGGGGCGGGTCGACTCCGGCGAGGAGTTCCGCAGGCAGGCCGTCGACCTCCAGCAGCGCGGCAAGACCGTGCTCGACCTGCTCGGCGCCGTCCCCCTCGACGAGGACGAGCTGACCGAACTCCCCGGCGCCGGCACCTTCGCGCTGCTGCGCGCCCTGCACGCCGCGCACCGCGCCGACGCCCTCCCCGCCGGCGCCGAGGACGGCTGGGACATCGTCGTCGCCGACCTGCCGCCCACCCCCGAGGGCCTCAACCTTCTCGCGCTGCCCGAGCAACTGCGCCGCTACCTGCGCCGCCTCGTCCCCGCCGAACGCCAGACGGCCCGCGCGCTGCGCCCCGTCCTCGCCCAGCTCGCCGGCGCCCCCATGCCCGCGCAGTGGCTGTACGAGACCGCCACCCGCTGGTCGGAACAGCTCGCAGAACTCCAGGAGATCGTCGACTCCCCCGCGACCGTCGTCCGGCTGGTCACCGAGCCCGGGCCGCTGGCAGCCGAGTCCCTGCGCACCGCGGGCGCCGGGCTGCGGCTGCACGGGCTCGTGCTGGAATCCGTCGTCGCCAACCGGCTGCTGCCCACGGGATCCCCCGACACGTGGCTGGCCGCCCTGGCCGGACAGCAACAGGCCGCGCTGCGGGAGCTGCGCGGCACGTGCGCGGCCGACTCCGTCCCGCTGTGCGAGCTGCCGCATCTGGGCCGCGACCCGCGCGGCGTCGGGGACCTGACGGCGCTCGCCGACGCCGCCCGCACCGCCGTCGCCTCCGAGTCGGCCGCGGCGGCCGGCGCCGGCGAGGGCCTGGAGCCGCCCGCCGGAGCGGACACCGCGGCCGGCGCCGAGGTCGCCTACGGCTGGGTCGAGGACAGGATCGCCGAGGACGGCAAGCTGGTGTGGCAGCTCCCACTGCCGGGAGCCGGCCGCGACGAGCTGGAACTGGTGCGGCGCGGCGACGAGTTGACCGTCGGAGTCGGCCCCTACCGCCGCGTCCTCGCGCTGCCCTCCGCGCTGCGGCGCTGCCGGGTGACGGGCGCGGGCCTCAAGGGCGGGGTGCTCTCCGTCCGCTTCACTCCGGACCCGCAGCTGTGGCCGGAGGGCTCCGAAGCACCGGACCCCGCGCCCTGATCCAGCCGGATCCGCACGCGCGGCCCCAGCGGCCCCGGCCCGGCCGAGCCTGCCCAGCCCTGCCC
>NZ_JASKYT010000576.1:0-3000 GCF_041028275.1 Streptomyces sp. PU-14G | reverse complement strand
GGTCCGTCCCCCACCCAGTCGACCCACCAGCCGAAAGGTGTGCACCATGCACCGGGCACTGATCGTCGTGGACGTCCAGAACGACTTCTGCGAGGGCGGCAGCCTCGCCGTCACCGGCGGCGCCGACGTGGCGGCCGCCATCACCGACCTGATCGGGGACGCGTCCGCCGGCTACCGCCACGTCGTCGCCACCCGGGACACGCACATCGACCCCGGCGACCACTTCTCCGACAGCCCCGACTTCGTCCGCTCCTGGCCGCCGCACTGCGTGGCCGGCACCGAGGGGGTCGGCTTCCACCCCAACTTCACCCCCGCCGTCGCCTCAGGATCCATCGAAGCCGTCTTCGACAAGGGCGCGCACACCGCCGCCTACAGCGGCTTCGAAGGCGCCGACGAGAACGGCGTCTCCCTCGCCGCATGGCTGCGCGCTCGGAACGTCGCCGAGGTCGACATCGTCGGCATCGCCACCGACCACTGCGTACGGGAGACCGCCCTCGACGCCGCGGGTGAGGGCTTCCGCACCCAGGTACTCCTCGACCTGACGGCGGGCGTCAGCGAGGAGACCGTCCAGCGCGCTCTCGAGGAGCTCCGCGACGCCGGAGTGGAACTGTCCGGCAAGCCGGTCGTCACACCGGCGTAGGGCCTCCCCCGCGGACCTTGCCCCGCCCGGCGAGGAAGTTGCCACTGTTCGCAGTGTGCGATCCGCGCGTGGGTCGTGGCTGGTCGCGCCGTTCCCCGCGCCCCTCCGGGGCCGCCGCCACCTCACCCGGCCCCGGCGAGCGGCCCCGAGGCCCCTGAGGGCTCTGGGGGCTCTGGGGGCTCTGAGGGCCCTGCGAGCAGCTCTAGGCCGGGGTCGCCCGCAGGAGGGCGGCGATGGGCCGCCAGGAGTTGTGGGCGTCGTCGGGCACGGCGCGCCACACCAGGCCCTCGGGGTGGTGCAGCACCGCGGTGACCTCGTCCGCGGTGGGTGGCTCGGCGTTGCCCCGCAGGTAGATCGCCCGCAGGCCGAGATTGCGCAGGCGGGTCAGCGCACGGGGCCGGTTGCCCGCGTGCACCAGCACGCGGACCCGCTGCTCCTCGCCGGGTCTGCGCGCGGTCGCCTCCCGCACCGTGTGCGGTTCGTCAGCGAACGCGGACCAGCGGCGCGAGGCGGGCACCAGCCCTGGGCGGCGGGCCGCGCCGCCACCGTCGGTGCCCCGCGCCCTCGGGGCAGCGGGCGCCGCGCCGTGCGGCTCGCGCGGCACCGGAAGGGTCAGCGCGACGATCACGCTGCCGTCCGGCAGCCTGACGAATCCGCCTCCTGACATGATCACCATCTCCCCCGTGAGACTCGTTCGGGTACGTCCTGTCCGGGGCCGCCGTGCGGCAGCCCCACCAGGCATCTAAACGCGATCGAGCGCCGATCGCCAGGGGGTAACGGATGATCATGTTTTGACCTGCAACGATGCAAACAAATTCATTCCTGGGTTGCATGACCGTCGATCACTCGTTCCCGGAACCGCCCATTGTCGATCTTCACGCCCCCTTTACAGCGGGTAATCAGCCCACCTTGGCGCCCTTTTCGCCCCTGTTTGCACGCTTTGTCGGCAGTAGTTGAACCGGAGACAATCTCCCGCACCTCCATTGGCCCGACCGCTGACGACACCCCGGGGCGAGGCGGGCAGTTGCGGAAGCGGAACGTCCAACTCCCCATCAGATAACGGGTGCGAACACCGGTACGGGCAGAGCCCGGGGGGCGCGTACCACCCCAGCGCGCGGGAGACCACGACAGGGCCCACAGGTGTCGCCCAAGGGCCCACGCCCGTCCGCCAGTTGGGACGCCGAGGCGGCTGTGCGTCCGTGCGCCCCCCGTGCAACAGGGGCGTGGGTCAGCTCACGCTTGCGGCGCTTTCCGCCAGGGCATCCCGGACCGTAGAGTCGTTCGATGGCGCCCCGTTCGTACCGAGTCAACGAGTAGCGCGCAACGACCCGTTCACGTCCAGACCGTGTCCACTCCCCCGAGGACGGATCCGCCATGCCGCGTCCGAACCCCGCCCAACTCCTCTACGGCTCGGCCACCGTCATCTGCTCCACCCTCGCCATGCTGCTGCTCTCCCAGGCGCGTTCGGTCGTCTGGACAGCCGTGATCGCCGTCACGGCACTCGCACTTGGCCTGCTGGTGGCGCTGACCGCCCCGTCGGCGCACGCGAAGCTCAGGCGACGTGCGGCCGTTGGGCGGACGACGACCCCCTCCCCCGCCCAGCCGGCCCTGCACGGGCGGCCCGACGCCGTCACGGCCCAGCACGCCAGCACCGCCACCGCCGCGCCCGCCACGCCCGCCACGCCCGCCACGCCCGCGGGCATGGGAGCCCGCCGCTGACGCCGGCCGCCGCCGTCTGTCACCTCCCCCGCGGCCCGGCTCAGTCCGCCGCGACCACGACCGTCCTGGCCGCCTTGTCGTGCAGACACTGCTGGTACGGCTTGTCCCACGTGCAGAAGAGCACGTTCACCAGCCAGAACAGAAAGCCGATGCACGGCACCAGCGGTGGGATCTGGTAGACGGCGGCCCGCAGCCACCCCGGCGACCCCGCCGGCACGGCGCCGTTCTGCAGCATCGCGACCCGGATGCGCATCAGCTTCTTGCCGACCGTCTGCCCCGACGTCGTCAGCATCAGGCCCTCGTACACGAGGTAGACGACGGTGTAGGCCAACTGCGGCCAGTACGCGTACCCGTCGTACCCGTTGTCGTACGAGTAACCGCCCTCGATCAGCCCGGCGATGATGCCGACCGGAATGCCGATGAGTAGCGCGTCGATGATGCGGGCCAGCAGACGCTTGCCGCGGGACGCCAGTGGGGGCATCCCCGCGAGGGGATCGGCGGCACCGGCCGGGCCACCGTACGGGTTGTCGTACGGGTTGTCGTAGCCCCCGCCCCCGTATCCCCCGCCGCCCGGGGGCGGCGGGGGATACGGGGGCCAGTACGCGTACCCGTCGTACCCGTTGTCGTACGAGTAACCGCCC
>NZ_JASKYT010000575.1:0-3123 GCF_041028275.1 Streptomyces sp. PU-14G | reverse complement strand
GTGCGGGGGTCTGCCGGAGAAGCGGGGAAGTCACCGTTCGACGAGGGTGATCTCCGTGGCCTTCATCCCCGCGAAGACCGCCGCGCCGTCCTCGAGACCCAACTCGGCCACGGCGTCGGCGGTGACCTCGGCGACCAGGTCGGGACGGCCCCCGCACGTGACGAGGACCCGCATCCTGCTGCCGACCGCCGTGACCTCCCGCACCGTGCCCGCCCAGACGTTGCGCGGGCTGCCCCGCGGGCGCTCCCGATGCAGGGCGACCGCTTCCGGTGCGATGACCGCCAGCACGTCGGTCCCCTCCGCGACGGGTTCGGCGACCACCAGGCTGCCGCCGTCCAGGAGGGTCAGCGAGCCGTCCCGCGCCGCCGTCCCCGCCAGAGCGTTGCGGCCCAGCATCCGCGCGACCCACGGCGAACGGGGATGGCGCGCCACCTCGGCCGGCGGTGCGTCCTGGACGGCGCGGCCGTCCTCCAGCACCAGCACCCGGTCGGCCAGCGACACGGCCTCCACCGGGTCGTGGGTCACCAGCAGGCAGACCCCGCCGAAGTGCCCCAGGTGGCCGCGGAGGGTGTGGCGGACGTGGGCGCGCGTCGTCTGGTCGAGCGCGGCCAGCGGCTCGTCGAGCAGCAGCAGCCTCGGGCGCGCCGCCAGCGCGCGGGCCAGCGCCACCCGCCCCGCCTGACCGCCGGACAGCTGCGCGGGCCTGCGGTGCGCCAGGTGACCGACATCCAGCCGCTCCAGCCACTCTCGGGCCAGGCGGCGCGCCTCACCGCGGCCCACCCCCGCGGCGCGCAACCCGTAAGCCGTGTTCGCCAGCGCGCTCAGGTGCGGGAAGAGCGCGCCGTCCTGCGGCACCCACGCGACACCCCGCCGGTGCGGGGGCAGCGCGCCGACCTCAACGCCGCCCAGGGCGAGGTCGGCGTGCGCGCGGGGGGTCAGCCCGAGGAGGGCGCGCAGCAGCGTCGTCTTGCCCGCACCGTTCGGGCCGACGACGGCGACCGTGGTGCCGGGCGCGGCGTCCAGCGTGAGCTGGGTGAAACCGCCGAACCGCGCCCGCAGGTTCCAGCGGTCGGCGCCGGTGCCGGCCGCCTCCGGGGACCCGGGGCCGGGCGCGGCGCGCGGGCCCCCGGCGCCTGCGCCGGCTTGCGGGCCCCGGGGATCGGCGGCAGCGTCCGGCCCCCCGGAATCCGTGGCGGCGTCCGGGCCCCCGGAATCCGTGGCGGCGTCCGGCCCCCCGGAATCCGTGGCGGCGTCCGGGCCCCCGGAATCCGTGGCGGCGTCCGGCCCCTCGGAACCGGTGGCGGCGTCCGGCCCCTCGGAACCGGTGGCGGCTTCGTCGGGCCCTTCTGAGCCGCGCGCCCACCGCTCGCGGATGCGCGCGAGCCTCCCCGCGCCGTCACGCGGCCTCCCGCCGCGGGTGCGCGAGGAACCCGCGGCGCCCGCGCCGCCACCCGCCCACCTGCCGCGCAGCGAGAACAGCACGGCCATGGCGATGACGAGCAGCAGCAGCGAGACGGACGTCGCCGCCTCCGGCTGGTCCTGGAGCAGCAGATACACCTGGAGCGGCAACGTCTGCGTCGTCCCCGGCAGGTTCCCCGCGAAGGTGATCGTCGCGCCGAACTCGCCCAGCGCCCGCGCCCACGTGAGCGCGGCGCCCGCGGCCAGCCCGGGAGCCACGAGCGGCAACGTCACCGTGAAGAACACCCGCAGCGGAGACGCGCCCAGCGAGGCCGCCGTCTCCTCGTAGGCGGGCCGCAACCCCGCCAGCGTCCCCTCCAGGCTGATCACCAGGAACGGCATCGCCACGAACGTCGCCGCCACCACCGCACCCGAGGTGTGGAAGGGCAGCACCACGCCGAAGGTGTCCTCCAGCCACGGGCCCAGCAACCCGCGCCGCCCGAAGCCCAGCAGCAGCGCCACACCCCCCACGGTCGGCGGCAGCACCATCGGCAGCAGGACCAGCGACCGCACCAGTGCCTTGCCGGGGAAGTCGATCCGCGCCAGCAGCCAGGCCAGCGGCACGCCCAGCACGAGGGAGAGCGCCAGGGCGCCGCCGGACACCAGCAGCGACAGCTTCACCGCCTCGGTGACGCCCTCGCTGCCCAGATGGGTGCCCAGCTTCCCCCACTCCGTCCGCACCAGGATGCCGAGCAGCGGCACCAGCAAGAACGCGACCGCGAGCGCCGCCGGCACCCCCAGCGCGAGGGGCGCGCGGGGGCGTGCGGAGCGGTGAGGGCCGCGCCGCGTACGGAAGGCTGCGATGCCTCGCCCCGCGGGGCTCTGCGAACGGGTCACGGCTTCTGGAAGCCCGCCTTGCGCAGCAGCTTCTGCGCCTCGGGAGACCTCAGCCACTGCACGAACGCCGCCGCCTCCTTGCGGTGCCCGGACTCCTTGAGCGTGGCGGCCGGGTAGGAGGCGATCGCGTTCTGCTTGTCGGGGATCGTGACGGCGTCCACCTTGTCCGGCGCCGTCGCGGCGTCCGTCTGGTAGACGATGCCGGCGTCCGCCTCACCCAGCTCCACCTTGCTCAGCACCTGGCGGACGTTGGTCTCCCGCGAGACCGGCTCGACCTTCAGCTTCTGGGCGTCGAGCACCTGCTTGCTGTAGCGCCCGACGGGCACCTCGGGCGCGGCCAGTACCACCTTCAGCTTGCTGTCGGTCAGATCCCGCAGGGACTCGACCTTCTTCGGGTTGCCCTCGCCGGTGGCGATGACGAGCCGGTTCTTCGCGATGACCTCCGGCTCGCCCGTCTCACCGCTGAGGCCTTCCATGGTCGGGGTGTCGGCCGTGACCAGCGCGTCGGCGGGCGCCCCCTGCTCGACCTGGGCGGCCAGCTGCTGGGACCCGGCGAAGGAGAAGTTCACCTTCGTGTCCGGGTGCTCCTTCTCGTACGCCTTGCCCGCCGCTGTGAACACGTCGGTCAGGGAGGAGGCGGCGAGCACGGTCAGCTCGGTCTTGCCGCCGTTGCCCGCCCCGTCGCCCTTGCCGTCGCCGCCACCGCAGGCGGTGAGCGGGGCCAGGACGGCGACGGCGGCGAGCGCGGCGAGGGAGCGGCGGGGCGTCAGGAAGGGCCAGGGCGAGAACATGGGGCGGGTCTCCAGGTGAGGGCGGTCGGGTGAAAGC
>NZ_JASKYT010000574.1:0-2527 GCF_041028275.1 Streptomyces sp. PU-14G | reverse complement strand
GGCTACGAGGGGGGAGAGGAAGCCGGGCTCCGAAGACGACGAGGGGGAAGCCGGGCTCCGAAGACGGGGAAGAGGAAGAGCGAAGAGAGGGAAGAAGCGGAAGAGGCGGAGGAAGCGGAAGAGGCGGTGGTCAGTTCAGCCGGTGTAGGTCCTCGGGGGTGTCGATGTCCGCCGGGTCGGCCAGGTCCGCGCACTCCACCAGCGTCAGTGCGGTCCGGTGCGCGCGCAGATAGGTGCGCGCCCCCGCGTCCTCCCGTGCGCTGCGGGCGACGCCCTCCCAGTGCGCGGCCCCCAGCAGCACGGGATGGCCGCGGCGCCCCTCGTACGCCGCGGCGGCCAGCGTGGTGGGGGAGCGGTAGGCGGCC
Organism: Streptomyces sp. PU-14G; assembly: GCF_041028275.1. Classification (NCBI taxonomy): domain Bacteria; kingdom Bacillati; phylum Actinomycetota; class Actinomycetes; order Kitasatosporales; family Streptomycetaceae; genus Streptomyces; species Streptomyces sp. PU-14G. The sequence goes on along the minus strand of NZ_JASKYT010000574.1, from coordinate 2,162 downwards.
CGTATGCGGGCGACGGCCTGCGCGCCGATCCCCGGCTGGTCCACCAGGGAGACGAGCGCGGCGTCGACGCCGTCGCGCGGCAGCGCCGCCAGCCCTGTCCGCAGCGACGTGCCCATGCCCTGCTCCCAGTCGGGGTTGTCGACCAGGACGCACCCGGCCGGGCGCGCCGTCTCCCTCACCCGGTCGCGCGCGGCGCCCAGTACGACGTACACCGGATCGCAGCCGCCCCTGCGCAGCACGTCGGCCGCGTGCTCCACCAGCGGCCTGCCCCGGTAGGGGAGCAGCGCCTTGGGGCGTCCGCCCAGCCGCCGCCCGCCGCCGGCGGCCAGCAGCAGGCCTGCGACCCGCGGGCCGGCCGTGTCCGGCGAGGCGGCGGTGGCGGGCTGGCGGGCGTCCGCGGTGTGCCGGTGGGCGTCCGCGATGTGCCGGTGGGCGTCCGCGGTGTGCCGGCCGTCGGCCGGCGTCGGCTCCCGTGTCATGGTTCCTCTCTACCGTGCGCCTACAGCCTGAGGGGGACACGCGCCCTCCTCCTTGGGGACGATCATTGAAAATGCACCCCCGAATCTCGCGTTCCGTGTGGCGCCACACGCGGAGAGTGGCGTTTACTGTCGGAACCTCCGACGACGTGGGTCACTGCTCGGAGGAACGGCACCTCCGGGCGAGCGTCTCGTCCCGGGGAGATCCTGTGGGGGGAGAGCGTGCGGAGCGAGACGATGGCGCAGTGGGGAGCGGTGGCCGCGGAGCCGGTCACCGGCGTGGATCCGCGGGTCGAGGCGTTGGGGAGCGCCGTTCACCGGATGCGGCGGGAACTGGACGCCTATCCTGCCGAGTTGCGTGACCGCCGCGAGGCGGAGCGCGAACTGGACGTACTGGCAGCCACGGTGCACTCCGGCGCGCCGGCCACCGAGGAGTTGCGGCACTCGCTGCTCCTGCTCGCGGCCGCGGTCGGTTCCGTCAGCGCGCTCGCGCCGCCTCTGGCGGCCGTCCGGGAAGCCGTCGAGCTGTTCGGCACCGCCCCGCGCGCCGCACACTGATCACCTCCGGGTACGGTCTTGTGGTCTTTCCAGGCCACCGACTATCCCAGGGGCAGCAGTTCATGGCTGACGGAGCGGCAGCAGAGATCTTTTCGCCACTGACCGACCAGGACCCCGTTTCGGTCGCCGGTTATCGGCTGGCCGCGCGGCTCGGCTCCGGCGGCATGGGCAAGGTCTACCTGTCCTACACGCCCGGTGGGCGCGCCGTCGCCATCAAGGTGATCCGGCCGGAGTTCAGCGAGGACCCCGAGTTCAGACGCCGCTTCCAGAGCGAGGTGCGCCTGGCGGAGCGGGTGCAGGGCCTCTACACGGCGCCCGTGATCGACAGCGACGCAGAGGGTGCTCACCCGTGGCTCGCCACGGCCTACGTGCCGGGGCCCTCGCTCACCGAAGCGGTGGTCGGGCACGGCAGGCTGCCGGTCTCCAGCGTGCTGTTCCTGGTCGCGGGGGTCGCCGAAGCCCTGCAGGTCATCCACAAGGCGGGCATCGTGCACCGGGATCTGAAGCCCTCCAACGTGCTGCTCGCCGACGACGGGCCCCGTGTCATCGACTTCGGCATCGCCCGCGCCGCCGACGCCACCGCGCTCACCGGGAGCGGCGTCACGATCGGCACCCCCTCGTTCATGGCGCCTGAGCAGGCGGAGGGCCTCGCCGTCACCGGGGCCACCGACGTCTTCGCGCTCGGCCAGATCGCGGCCTACGCGGCGCTCGGTACGCCCGCCTTCGGCGAGGGTACGGCGCACGGCGTGCTCTACCGCATCGTCCACGACGAGCCCCGGCTGGACGGGCTGCCCCGGGAGCTGCTGGAGCTGGTCAGCGGCTGCCTGGCCAAGGGCCCGGAGGAGAGGCCGGGGATCGACGAGATCCTGGCCATGTGCCAGGCGGCTTCCGGCGAGACGCAGTTGAGGCGGCCGGGCACCTGGCTGCCGGACGCCGTGGCCGCCGACATCGCCCGGCGCGCCGCCGCTCCCGCCCCCTCGCCGTCGCATCCGGCGACGCAGGTGGCCACGGGCGCCGCCCCGCAGGCGCCCACGGCTGCCGGGCCGGGGCCGGCTCCCGCCCCGTCGGTGTCCGCCCCCGCCGCGGGCGCCGGGGCGCCGCACCGGCCCCCCGGGTTCGGTCCGGCCG
>NZ_JASKYT010000573.1:0-3587 GCF_041028275.1 Streptomyces sp. PU-14G | reverse complement strand
CGTACTGCTGGAACTGCGCCCCGACCACATACAGGTCCGCCCGGGCGCCTGGGTCTCCTCCGGCCGGGTGCTGTCGCCCGGGCGGACCTGTATGTGGTCGGGGCGCAGTTCCAGCAGTACGCGGTCGCGGATGGCGAGCGGCGCGGTGAACTCGGGCGGCAGTTGGAGGCGGCCCGAGCGGTCGATCGTCGTGTACTCGCGCCCTGCGGTGGTCGCGCCGTCGTCCTCGTCGGGGGTGACGGTGCGCAGCGTCTCGGTGCTGGTGCGCCCGTCCCGGATGGAGACGGTGCGGTTGACCTGTGCGGACACCTCGGCGTCGTGGGTGACGACCAGGATGGTGGTGCCCAGTTCCGTGTTGGCGCGGCGCAGCGCGGTGAAGACGTCGGCGGCCGTGGCGGTGTCGAGTTCGCCGGTGGGTTCGTCGGCGAGGATCACCGACGGGTCGTTGGCGAGCGCCACGGCGATGGCCACGCGCTGCTGCTGGCCGCCCGAGAGCTGTGCGGGGCGCCGCCCGGCGTGGTCGGCCATGCCGAGCAGGTCGAGGAGTTCGAGGGCCCGCCGTGTCCGCTGCCTGCCCCGGTGGGGGCCGCCGGAGCCGGTGCGTCCGCCGCCTTTGCCCAGTTGCATGGGCAGCGCCACGTTCTGTGCGGCTGTCAGGTAGGGCAGCAGGTTGCGTGCGGTGCGTTGCCAGATGAAGCCGACGACCTGACGGCGGTAGTGCAGCCGGGTGCGCGCGTCCATGGCCAGCAGGTCGTGTCCGGCGACGCGCGCACTGCCCGCCGAGGGGGTGTCGAGGCCGGCGAGGATGTGCAGCAGTGTCGACTTGCCGCTGCCGGACGCCCCGACGAGGGCGGTCAGTTCGCCTTCGTGCACCAGCAGGTCGAGGCCCTGGAGGGCCTGGACTTCGACGCCGTCGCCGCTGAAGATCCGCACCAGGCGGTCGCAGGCGATCAGCGCGTCGGCTCCGTAGGCGCGCTCCTCACGCCCGGCCGCGGCGCGCCGCTCCAGGTCGTCCAGGGTGGTGGCCTGCCCCTCGCCGTGCGGGGACGCGGGGGTGCGGGGCGGGGGTGGCGGCGTCATGAGGGCTCCTGGTTCTCCGTGCGCAGGTCGGCCGCGCGGCCACGGTGCCGGGCCTGTGCCAGCAGCCCGAGCGTGGCGAGGGCCAGCAGCGCCAGCGGCGGCGCGAGGACGGGCACGGGGTCGGGGGTCAGCCGTACGGGCAGGGTGTCGGGTGTGCCCGCCAGGGCGCCCAGGTCGATGCCGGGGCCCAGCAGCGGCACTGTGGCCAGTCCGGTGGCGGCACCCGCCGCGGCGGTCAGTACGTACAGCGGCAGGCTCTCCAGCAGCAGGACGCCCCGGCCTTGTCTGCGGGCCAGTCCCAGGGTGCGGAGTCTGGACAGGAGGGCCCGGCGGTCGGGTGCGGTCTGCGACAGTGACAGCCCGACGGCGAGGGCGCTGTATCCGGCGGCGGCCAGCACGGCGAGGGCGTAGAGGTGTTCGGCGCCGGAGTGGAGCACGGTGCCGGCGTACTCGGCGCGTTCCTCTGCGCGGAGGGTGACCAGGGGGTCGGTGTGCGTCTTCGGGAAGGCCGCGGCGGCCAGTCGGCGCAGGGCACCGGCGTCGGGGGCCGGGCCGCCGGCCAGCAGCGTGTTGGGGGCGAGGAGCGCGGTGCCGCGCACGTCCGGGCGGGCGCGGGCGACGGCCTCGCGGGAGAGGACGACGAAGTCGCCTTGCTGGGTGGCGGGTGTGGTGTCGCGGATCAGGGCGGGCCGCACGGGTAGTTGCAGGCCGGGCAGGACGAGGTCGGTGTACTCGGCGCCGTTGCCCAGTTTTCCGGCGAGGCCGGGGGACATCAGGGCGGGGAGCGGCTCGGTGGAGGCCTCGGAGGGTGCGGGGAGGAGGGCGTCGGCGGGAAGGGTGCCCTGGCCGTTGCGTCCGGTGAGGCGGGCGTAGGAGGGGGCGTCGACCAGGGCGACGGTCACCGCGTCGGCGACACCGGTGAGTTCGCCGTCGTCGTGGGCACGGTAGGCCGTCACCGTGTCCACCCCTGGCGTGTGGCGTACTTTTTTCGCCAGCCCTGCGGGCAGGTTCTCCCCGCCAGGGGTCTCGATCCGTGCGTCCGCTCCGACGGCGCGCAGGGCGGCGGTGTCCCTGCCGTGTGCGATGCCCGCGAGTACCGTGCCGCCGAACGAGGCCACGGTGAGCGCGACGAGCAGGGCGAGCAGCGCGGGCCCCGACACGGCGGCCGAAGGTGCGCGGCCCGCGCGGGCCACCCCGAGGAACGCGACCGGCCCTGGGCGGCGCGCGGTGAGGCGTTCGAGCAGCCGCAGCGGCAGCGGATAGCAGCGCAGGAGCAGCAGCGCGGCAGCCAGCGCGACCAGTACCGGGGCGAGTGCCGGCAGCAGGTCCGTGTCGCCCGCTGTGCCGACTTGGCCCGTGCCGCCGGTCGCGGCCGGGTCCTGTGTGCCGTTCTGACCGCCGGTGCCGCGCTGCCGCAGTGCGACGACGGCGGCGACGGCGAGCACGAACGTGCCCACCTCCACCACCGTGCGGCGCCGCGAGGGGCGTCGTCTGGTCAGGTCGCCGCGGGGTGCGGCGGTCCGGACGCGGCGGTGTGCCAGGGCGGCGCGCAGCGGCAGGGCCAGGGCCGCCAGGGCGGTGACGGCCGCCGCGGCGGCCAGTGCCGCCGCGGTGCGGGTGCCGTCGGTGGCCGCGAGCGCGAGGCCGGTGCCCAGTGCTCCCGCCGGTACCGCCACGGGGGCGCTCTCGGCCAGCAGTCTGCCCGCCAGGCCGGGCAGTGAGGCTCCGCGGGCGCGCAGCAGCGCCAGTTCGCTCGCGCGCCGTTCGGCGGTCAGTGTTGCGGCCAGGAGGAGCACCGTCAGCGCTGTGGTGGCCAGCCCGAGTGCGGCGGTCAGCAGGAGGGGGGCGACGGCGGAGTTCTCCCGCTCGAAGGCGGCGAGGGTTTCGGTCAGCCCGGAGTCGAAGGTCAGTTCGCCGACGCCCGCGGTGTCGCGCAGCCGTGCCGCGTCGGTGCCCGAGGCGAGCCGGGTGAGGTCCTGTGCGGCTCGTCGTGCCTGGTGCCCGGCGAGCGCGTCCGTGTCGAGCGGGTAGTGGAAGTACAGTTCGGCGCCGTCGCGCAGGGACAGCAGCGCGGGTGCCGCTTTCGGGTGGATGAACGCGGTGAAGTGCCAGTAGCGCTTTTGGGCACCGCCCCCGCCGGCAGGGGGAATGGACAGCAGGGAAGGGCGTGCCAGGCTCTGCTCGGCGTTCCAGAAGGGGCTGTGCTCGACGTGCTGCCGGGAGCCGCGCGGTGCCAGTACACCGGTGATCTGGACCGTCACACCGCTTTCGCCCGCGCCTGTGCGGTCCGGCAGGTGGAAGCTGTCCCCCGGCGCGAGACGCATCCGGCGGGCGGTCGCCTCGGTGACCGCCGCCTGCACGCGCCGCCCCTGCCGCCGCCCCTGGGCCTGCTGCTCCGCGTCCCGGTGTCCCGCCGTCGGGCTCGGCATCCGGCCCCGGGTGAGGCGCGCGTGCTGGGCCAGGCGGGCCTGCGCGGCCAAGGTGGCCTTGGGGGCGACGTGGGGGGA
>NZ_JASKYT010000572.1:0-3595 GCF_041028275.1 Streptomyces sp. PU-14G | reverse complement strand
GGGTGAGAATTCCGCTGACAGACCATCAGGAATGTCGACCGGCGGACGACCGGACACGCGCCGGGGTCGAGAGGCGGCCAGGAGGAGCCATGCGCAGCCACGGACGCGGGCGGGTCAGGGCGGTCCTGTGCGCGGGTGTCGCCGCCGCGGGGTTGCTGGCCTCCTGCACGGTGCTGCCGGTCGCCGAACGGGAGTCCGGACTCCGTCCGGGTGAGCGTTCGCGGAGTGCGCCGGTGCCCTCGCCTTCCTCCCGGCCGTCCGGCCCTGCCGGGCCCTCCGCTCCGTCCACACCGTCCGGCCGCGCGCTCGGCGCGTTCCTCGGCTCCGGTCCCGAGGGCGTGCGCCGCATGGCGGAGCTGGAGAAGTGGCTCGGCGGCACGGAGCTGCGGGTGGGGCACACCTACCTGCCGGGCCGGCTGTGGTCCGACATCGAGGGACAGCCGGACTTCCTGCGACCGTGGGCCCGTTGGCGGCGGGAGGACCCGACCAGGCTGTTCGTGCTGAACGTCCCCATGCAGGCACGCAACGAGGCGCGGCTGGACGACGAGCGGGTGCGCGCCCTGCTGCGCCAGGGCGCCGCGGGCCGGTTCGACGCCCACTTCCGCACCCTGGCCCGGCACCTGGTCCGTGCGGGGCTCGCCGACACCGTGGTGGTGCTCGGGTGGGAGATGAACGGCACGACCTACACCCATCGCTGCGCGCCGGACCCGCGCGCGTGGAAGGCGTACTGGCGGCGCATCGTGACGGCCATGCGAGCGGTGGACGGGCAGCGGTTCCGCTTCGACTTCGCGCCCAGCCGTGGCCGCGACGCGATCCCCTGGACCAGGTGCTACCCGGGCGACGACGTCGTCGACGTGCTCGGCATGGACGCCTACGACCAGCCGAAGGGCATGAGCTTCGACGAACAGGTGAGGGAGCCGTACGGGCTCCAGGCGCACGTCGACTTCGCCGCACGCCACGGCAAGCCCCTCTCGTACCCGGAGTGGGGGCTGTTCCGCAACGGCGACAACGCCGCGTACGTGCGCTCCATGCTCGCCTGGATGGACCGGCACGAGCCGCTGTACCAGACCATCAGCGACTACTGCCCGCACGGCGTGTGGCGGTGCCGGGGCAACCCGACGTCCTCCAAGACCTTCAGGATGGCGTTGTTCGCCCAGCCGGAGCCGCCCGTACCGCCCTGGCGCAGCGAGCCGCCCACCGCCCCGCGCCAGAGCACCCCGCCTCCGGGCACCCCGCCTCCGGGCACCGAGCCGCCGCGCCAGGCCGAGCAGGCGAAGCCSTCCCGCCCCGCCGGTGCGGGCACGGCGTCCCCCGCACCGGCCGGCCCGTGGTGGGAACGGTGCTGGGGAGTCGGACAGTACTGCGTACGCTTCGACTGGCTGCGCGCCCTGGCGGGCTAGCCCGCGCCAGGAAGCGGCCCGCCGCCCTGCCGCCGTCATGCCGTCACTGGCGCGGCCGGAGCACGGCCGCGCGGTCGAGCAGCGTGCGGGCCCGTGCCGCATCGCCGCGCCGGCGCACCAGGCGGGCCGCGGCCTCGCGGGCCGCCGCCTTCGCCGCGAGGAGTTCCAGGGCCGGCGCCAGCTGCGGGCGGGCCAGCAGATAGCGCCGGTTGGCGGCGGTCACGGGCTGCCAGCGCAGCTTGTACGGCTCGGTGCCGCGCAGCAGGCTCAGGGTGCCGCGGCCCGTGGCCGACGCGAAGTGGGCGTCGTGCCGCAGCAGCATGGTCGCGATGTCCACCCGCTGCTCGCGCAGTGCGGGATCCGCGCCGTACAGGTAGCCGCACACCAGGTCGGGGGAGACGAGGGCGACGTCGCACGCGGCGACCCGCCCACCGACCCGGTACTCGGTCACCGCCGCGTCCCCGCTGGCCACCAGCTGCTCCACCGCGCCCACCAGGTGAGCGCCGAAGCGGGGCCGCAGGTGTTCGGGGGTCACCCCGCGGCCCCGCCACTGCCGTTCGTGCAGCCGGAGCATGGTGCCCACCGACTCCGGTACCCGATCCCCCGTCACGTCGTGGGCCTCGATGCCGAGCTCGTCGATGCGGCGCAGCTTGCGCCGGGTGCGCTTGGCGCTGGCGGGGGCGAGCCGCTGCAGCATCTCGTCCATGGGCACGCCGGGCAACTCCAGGCAGACCGAGTCGGTCAGCCGCCGCCGCACCCCCGGCCACGCGGCGTACAGGCGTTCGGCGGCCCCGCCGGGGCGCACCTCGCGCAGGTCGACGACCGCGGTGCGGGACGCCGCGTACAGCGCGCGGGCGAGCGCGTCGGCCGCGCGCGGGCAGCTGTCGTCGAGCAGCACGTCCTGGTAGTCGGAGATCTGGCCGCCGAGCGTCACCAGCGCGGGCAGGGGCCGGTGGACGAGCATCAGCGGCGCGGCGGCCACCAGCCGGCCGTTCTCCCGCACCAGGACGACCCGCAGCCTGCCGCGCCTGCCGTAGGCACGCCACCACGAGGCCAGCCAGGCGTGGCTGAGGAACGGGGTCGCCGAGCGGTTGCGTGCCCGCAGCCCGTCCCACTCGTCGGCCAGCTCCGAGAACTCGGCCTCGGACCGGCACAGCGTGGCGGTCAGCCGCACGGGCGGACGTCCCGAGGCCTCGCCGCGCCCGCCCCGCCAGGGGGAGAGGACCGGCCCCGCCAACTTGCGGCGCCCGTAGGGAGACTTGCGACGCGTGACCGGAGAGGAGGGAGAATTCACCGCCCGGCCTCCGCCTTCTCCGTCAGGTGCGCGGTGCCCGGTTCCGCCGCCGTGTGCGCGTCCTTCCCGCCGTCCGCGCGGGCGGCCCCCGGCGCCTCGGGCACCACCCGTTCGGACCCCGACGCTTCGGGCACACGTGCGGACTCGGCCTCGTCCGTCGCCCGGGCGGACACGTGCCCGCCGGCTGTCCGAGCGTCCGGCCCCTCCGCCGCGGTGGCGCCGTGGGCGGGGACGGGGACGGCCGCCGGCCCCTCGGTGCCGCGGCGCCGCGGCCGGGCCAGCAGCGCCAGCCCCCCGAGCAGCCCGCCCGCGCTCGCGCCCACGGACACGGCCAGCGGCGCCCGGGGGGAGACGGGTCCGGCCGTGGCGGCGGCGCGGGAGACGACCGTCAGCCGCACGCCGGTCTTCCCGGCCGACTTCTTCGCCGTGCGGGCCAGGGCCGCGGCGGTCGCGTCGGCGTAGTCGGCGGCGTCACCGGCCGAGGGCGCACTGCCGGTGATCTGCACCATGGGCGCGTCGGGCGAGGTGCGGGCCCGCACGTGCGCACGCAGCGCGCCGCGCGGCAGGTCGAAGGCGGCTTCGGCCGAGGTGAGGACCACGGCGTCCGTGGCGATCTTCCCGTACGCCTGTGCGTAGCCGAGCGCTGACATCGCGTCGGCGTGCTCGCCGGGGGAGACGAGCACGTAACTGGACGCCTCGTAGCGCGGTTCCGCCACCGTCGTGTACGCGGCGCCCGCCAGCGCGCCCAGCACGGCGCATACCGGCAGCGGCCACCAGCCGGGCAGCCGGCGCGACGGGCCCGCGCCGCGGCGGGCTGCTCGCCCGCGCGCCGGTAGGTGAGTACGCGTCGGCGCGGTGTCTCTCGCGGGCTGTCCCGGTGTGATCGTGGACATGAGGTCAC
>NZ_JASKYT010000571.1:0-3001 GCF_041028275.1 Streptomyces sp. PU-14G | reverse complement strand
GGGGCCGGGTCGGGCTCGGTGGCCCCGCGGCGTCCGGCGTCCGGCGTGCGGCGTCCGGCGCCGCGGGGATGACGGACCGCGCAGCCGCGAGGCGTGCGGCGCCGCTGACGGCCGCCGACGGCTGTCGACGGCCGTTGGCGGAGGAGCGGGGCCGCACGGCCGGAGGGGCGGGCTGCCCCGGAACGGCGGGCCCTGCGGCGTGCCGCCCGGGACCGGCGTGCCGCCCGGGACCGGCGTGCCGCCCAGGACCGGTGTGCCGCCCGGGAACAGCGGATAGCTCGGGAACGGCGTGCCGCCCGGGAAACAGCGGATAGCTCGGGACCGGCGGGCCCTACGGCGTGTCGATGTGCACGCTGGTCGACTTGACGCGGGCTGTGGCCTGCATGCCGACCTCCAGCCCCAGCTCCTCGACGGCCTCCCGCGTCAGCAGGGAAACCAGCCGGTGCGGGCCTGCCTGGATCTCGACCTGTGCCGCCACGTCACCGAGCTTGACGGCGGTCACGATCCCGGCGAACGCGTTGCGGGCCGAGGTGTAGGGGACGTCATCGTCGTCGGCGGCGTGCTGGCCGATCTCGACGGAGAAGGCGGCCAGATCCCGTCCGTCGATCAGCCGGCGCCCGCTCTCGTCGCGGTGCGTGGTGACCCGGCCCGCGTCCGCCCAGCGCCGCGCCGTGTCCGGGCTGACGCCGAGCAGCCGGGCTGCCTGGCCGATGGTGTACGACTGCATGTGCGCCAACGTATGGCCCATAGGCTCGCATATGCAATGTGAATGGCTTTTCTCTATAGCATGTGCCAACCTGCCTTGGAGGAACCCCCAAGCCGGCCGAAGTCGTGCTCCGTGCGGGCGACTTCAGCCGACGTGCCCGGCCCGATTGGTGCACCGCGCCGCCGCGGCGGTGCCGCCGTCTCGCGCGCGGCCATGCCCCGCGGTACGTCGCCGCCTAGACTCTTCGAGCGGTCCGAAGGCGCGGGCGAGGAACGGAGAGGACACGGCACGTGAGCGAGAGCAGCGGTCCCGAGGGCGCCGAGACGCCGGTCGCGGATGTCGCGCACAACGCCAGGGTGTGGAACTACTGGCTGGGCGGCAAGGACTACTACGCCATCGACCAGCAGGTCGGCGACCATGTCACCAGCATGTACCCCAGCATCCGCGAGGTGGCGCGCGCGGACCGGGCCTTCCTCGGCCACGTGGTGCGGTATCTGGCGGGGGAGGTGGGCATCCGCCAGTTCCTCGACATCGGCACCGGGCTGCCCACTGTCGAGAACACCCACCAAGTGGCCCAGCGGGTCGCCCCGTCCTCGCGGATCGTCTACGTCGACAACGATCCCACCGTCCTCATCCACGCCCGGGCCCTGCTCACCAGCTCCCAGGAAGGCGCGACCGACTACATCGACGCCGACGCGCACCACCCGCACGCGATCGTCGACGCCGCCGCCGACACCCTCGACCTCGTCGACCCCGTGGCCGTCATAATGCTGGGCATCCTCAACTTCGTCGCCGAGACCGACGAGGCCTCCCGCATCGTCGACGCGCTGATGGAAGCCGTCCCCTCCGGCAGTTATCTCGTCCTCACCCACCCCACGCTGGAGCTGGGCGGCGAGGCGAACGAGGAGGCCATGCGGTTCTGGAACGAGAACGCCACGCCACCGATCACAGCCCGCAGCCGCGTCGAGGTGGCCGGGTTCTTCCGCGGGCTCGAACTGCTGCCCCCCGGCATCGTCTCGTGCTCCCGCTGGCGGCCCGGGCACGCCGCCGACGACGAGAAGAGCGTCGCCCAGTTCGGCGCGGTCGCCCGCAAGCCCTGAATCCGGCTCGCGCCCGCGCTGCCCGGCACGTCCGTTCCCCGAGGGAGGCCGAGGCCGACGCCGCACCTGTCGACGGTCCCGGTTAGCTTGGACGGGTGAGCGAGAGTGGAGGCCCGGAGCGGATGGAACGGCTGAGGGCCGACTGTGAGCGGTGCGCGGGGCTGTGCTGTGTGGCGCTGCCGTTCGCGAGGTCGGCCGACTTCGCGGCCGACAAACCCGCGGGAAAGCGCTGCGGGAACCTGACCGACGAGAACCGGTGCTCGATCCACGCGCGGCTGCGCGTCAGCGGCTTCATCGGATGCTCGGTCTTCGACTGCTACGGAGCGGGACAGCGGGTGACGGCCCGCGAGGGGACGGTCTCCCCACCGCAGCTGTTCGCGGTCTTCCGGGTGACGCGGCAGCTGCACGAGCTGTTGTGGCTGCTCGCCGAGGCAGCGACAGCCGGTCGGTGCCCGGAGGCCGAGGCGCTGGCGGCGGAGCTGGACGCGCTGATCGACGGCGACGTCGCCACGCTGCTCGCCGCCGACGTCGAGGCGTGGCGGGCCCGGGTCGGGCCGGTCCTGGAGCGGGTCAGCGCGCGGGCGCGCGCGGGGCTCGGTGGCCGGGACCTGCGGCGCGGCGACCTGACGGGCAACCGGATGCGGAACGCGAGGCTGCGCGGTGCCACCCTGCGGGGCGCGCTGCTGCTCGCGGCGGACCTGCGCGGGGCGGACCTGCGCCAGGTGGACTTCCTCGGCGCCGACCTGCGGGACGCTGATCTGCGGGGCGCCGACCTGTCCGGAGCGCTCTTCCTCACGCAGCCGCAACTGAACGCGGCCCACGGGGACTCGGCCACCCGGATCCCCGACACGCTGACCCGCCCCGGGCACTGGCCGGACCACGGCTCGCCCGTGCCACCCGGGCCCCCACGGCAGGCGCGGGGTGGCTCCCGTGCGCAGGAGTCCCGCGGCGGTGGTGGCGCACGCGGCGCACGCGCGCGTGGCCCCGGAAAGGGCGGGCGCGGCCGAGGCCGGTGACGCCGAGCCGTCGGCCACACCGCACGGCATCACACCGCACGGTGTCGCACCGCAAGGCGTCACACCGCACGGTGTCGCACCGCAAGGCGTCACACAGCACGGTGTCGCACCGCACGGCGCCGCACCGCACGGCGTGACACGCTCGACCGTGCGGATGCCACCGCCCGGCTCGGCCCGAC
>NZ_JASKYT010000570.1:0-2993 GCF_041028275.1 Streptomyces sp. PU-14G | reverse complement strand
GCGTCAGCCGGTCGGCCTCTCGCGCGGAGCAGTCGGCCGACCGGCTGACGCAGCATGATCACGGACAGTTGCCGTCCGCGCTGGATGGCTGGAAAACGCCGTGACGGGGCAGGGGGCAGATGTGGAAAAACTGACGAAGCTGCCGCTCGTGGGCCCCGGCGTCGCGTGGTTCCTCACCACCCGGCTCTGGCACGTCTACGCGCACCTGGACGCCCGCAAGTGGACGCGGCTGGCCGCCGCGATCACCTTCACCAGTTTCCTGGCACTGTTCCCGATGCTCGCGGTCGGCGCCGCCGTCGCCGCCGCGCTGCTCCCTCACGACCAGATGCGGCAGCTTCAGGACACCCTCACCGACCAGGTGCCCGGCATCTCCGACCAGCTACAGCTCCAGTCCCTGGTCGACAACGCGGGCACCGTCGGCACGGTCGCGGGCGCCGCGCTGCTGTTCACCGGCGCCAGCTGGGTCGGCGCGCTGCGCGAGAGCCTGCGCGCGGTGTGGGACCTGGAGGAGGACCCCGGCAACGTCGTCCTCCGCAAGGCCACCGACCTGGGAACCCTGCTCGGCCTGGGCGTGGTCGGACTGGTCTCCTTCGGCGGGTCGGCCTTCGCCGTCACCGCCGTGACCCGCGTCGCCGAGTGGATCGGCCTGACCGAGGGCGGCGTCGGTACGGTGCTGCTGCGCACCGCCGCCTACGCCGCCGCCCTCGCCGCCGATTTCCTGCTGCTGTGGTACGTGCTGACGCTGCTGCCCCGCGTGAAGCCGCCGCGCCGCGCGGTGCTGGCGGCGGCCCTGCAGGGTGCCGTCGGGTTCGAGCTGCTGAAGCTGCTGCTCGGCGGCTACCTCCAGCAGGTCGCCGCCAAGAACATCTACGGCGCCTTCGGTGTGCCCATCGCCCTGCTGCTGTGGATCAGCTTCATGACGAAGCTGCTGCTGTACTGCGCGGCCTGGACCGCCACCACGCCGGCACCCGGTTCCGACCCGGACGCACAGCAACCGGTCAGGGAACTCTTCGACGGGGGCGACGCGTCCGATGACGGTGACACCGAGGGGGAGGCCGAGAGCGAGCGGGAGGCCGAGAGCGAGTGGGAGGCCGAGAGCGAGTGGGAGGCCGAGGCCGACAGCAGCGGCGCCGACGCCAGTGGTGCCGGCGCCGGCGGCAGCGACGTCAGCGGCAGCGACGTCAGCGGCGGTGGCGGCGCGCCAGGTCGGGAAGCGGCCAGCGGCGGTGCACCCCGTACGCCACCAGACCGAGAAGCACCAGAACGCCCGCGGTGATCCCGACGGCCATCCCCGCGCCGCCCGAGGGCTTGCTGTCGGACGGGGAGGCCGCGCGGGCGTCCGAGGAGCCGCCGGCCTCGCCGCCCTTGCCCGTCGGGGTGCCCCCGCCGCCGCCCGTGCTGCTCGGCGCGACCAGCTCGCCCACCGGCTCGACCTTTCCGGCGGCGTCGAAGCCCCAGTCCAGCAGCCTGGCGGTCTCCTTGTAGACGCCGTGCGGCTCCTCACCGTCCGGGTGCATGACCGTCACCAGCAGCACCCGGTCGCCGCGCTGGGCGACGCCGGTGAAGGTGTTGCCCGCGTTGGTCGTCGAACCGTTCTTGACGCCCGCGATCCCCGGGTACGGGTCGATGCCCACGTCCCCCGTGAGCAGGCGGTTGGTGTTCTGGATCTGGAAGCTGCCGCGCGTGGTCTTGCCGTCCTTCTTCTTCGTCTCGCCGGGGAACTTCGCGGTCGCGGTCGCCGCGTACTCGCGGAAGTCCTTGTTCTGCAGCCCGGCCCTGGCGAAGAGCGTCAGGTCGTACGCCGAGGAGACCTGTCCCGGGCGGTCGTAACCGTCCGGGCTGACGACCTTGGTGTCGTTCGCGGTGAGCGCGCGGGCCTTCTCGTTCATCTCCTTGACGGTCTTGTCGACGCCGCCGTTCATTGCGGCGAGCACGTGCACCGCGTCGTTGCCCGAGCGCAGGAAGACGCCGAGCCACAGGTCGTGCACGGAGTACGTCTCACCCTCCTTGACGCCGACCAGGCTGCTGCCCTCGCCCATGCCCTCCAGATCCGAGGGGACGACCTTGTGCTCGCGGTCCTTGGGCAGCTTCGGCAGCACCGTGTCGGCGAACAGCATCTTCAGGGTGCTGGCCGGGGGCTGCCGCCAGTGGGCGTTGTGCGAGGCGAGCACCTGGCCCGACTCCGCGTCGGAGATGATCCACGAGCGCGCCGACAGCTTGGTCGGCAGCTTCGGCGCGCCCTGCTTCAGGTTCACCTGGGTACCGGGACGGCCGAGCTGTGCCCCGCCCACGGTCGACATCTGGGCGGGCGGCTTGGGCTCTTTGGCGGTGTCCGCCGGTTCGTTCTCGTCGGCGTGCGCGGGCATCGCGGCGGGGACGGTCAGCAAGGAGAGCGCGAACGCCGTGGAGGCGAGCGCGGCGGCACGGCGCGTGCGCGGGGCGCGGGGCGCGCCCGAGCGCGGGGTGCGGTCTGAATAATGCGAAGAAATGGGCACCCTGCGAACGTACAGGCCCTTCCGTGCGTGGGGGACGCCGAGCCCCGGCACACACGCCTCCGGATACGCCAACTCGCCCAGTGCGCTAGGCCAGAGGAGGGCCCCGGGGTCGCCCGCCCGGCGGGCCCCGGGGCCGTAGGCGCCCCTCCTCAAGGGGCCGGCCGCAGCTCGACGTCGTGCCGCGTCCGGTCCGCCGCCCCGGTCACCAGCAGGAATTCCGCGCTGGGCGCGTGTGAGGAGCTGGAGATCACCAGGGTGTGGCCGCCCGGCGTCAGACCGGTCACCTGGTAGATGCCGTCGACCGTGCGCACCAGCGCCTGCCGCTTGCCGCGCGCGTCGACCACCGTGAGCCACGCCTCGCAGCCGCCCGGGTGGAGCGGGCAGTGCACGAAACCGCCGACGGTCACCGCACCGACGGCCCCCACTCCGGCCCCGGCTCCGGCTCCGGCTCCGACATAGGCCCCAGCCCCAGCCCCAGCCCCAGCCCCAGTCCCGGTC
>NZ_JASKYT010000057.1:0-29440 GCF_041028275.1 Streptomyces sp. PU-14G | reverse complement strand
CAGCCCACCAGCGTTCCCGTGTGCCGGCGCCGACGAAGAGGTAGTCGACGCGGCCGATCTGCGTGTGGATCGACCACGCGGTGCGGGCGCTGTGCGCGGCCGGGTTGGCCGGGTTCGCGTACTGGTTCGGCCACACGAGACCGGCGCCTGCAGAGAGCCGCCGTTCCCGTCGCGCCTGTCGCCGCRCGTTCCCGMGCTGMGTGTCGCCCGCATGCAGGCGACACTCAGCTCGGGAACGTGCGGATCGCACACACATGTGAACCGGTAGCCGCGTTCGGCGCACACCACGCCGAGGGCGACTCCGAGGTTGCCCGACGACGACTCGATGACCCGCCCGCCGGGACGCAGCACCCCGCCGCGCTGCGCGTGTGCGATCAGGCCGACCGCGGTCTTCAGTTTCACCGAACCCGCCGGGTTCAGCCCTTCGAGTTTGAGGAAGAACTCACTTCCGGGAACCACGTCCGTGGACCTGAGGAACACGTCGTCCACCACAAGGTCCGCCACCTGATCCGCAATCATCAGCCCCCCGTTCGGCGGGACAACAGCCCCTGAATTTCCGCACCGACCATAACAGAGGGCGCCCACCCGCGAAATGCGGAAAAGAATCCCCGGCTCTTTCCCCGGGAGACGGCTCGCGCGTCTGGCCGGTCAACCGTCCCACTGCTAGCTTTTTCGAATGCACCGAGAATTCTACGTACAGCACAGCAGAGTTACGGACCCGGGCGAACTGGGTGCGCTGCTCACCTCACTTCCGGACAATCTTCCGGACATGAGCAAGGTCGTCTGCGGGGCGGTGGTACACCGCAGCGAAACGTCGAAGAGGTTCGGATTCGAGGTTCCCGCTGAGCGCTTCGGGGAAAGCGAAATCCGCTTCTTCCGCGACATCGTCCAGTTTCTCGGCGGCATGCACGGGCGTCCCGCCGATCAGCGGCTCGCCGGCACCTGCCGGGATTTCTGCATCGTGCTGTGCGCGCTCCTGCGTCAGGCCGGGATTCCGGCCCGCCTCCGCGGCGGATACGCCGACTACTTCCCGCCCTACCCCTGGGACGACCACTGGGTGGTGGAGTACTGGGAGAGCGGCTCCGGCTGGCGGTTCGCCGACCCGCAGATGGCGGAGGCCGCCGAGCATCACACCCTCGACTTCGACGTGCACAACGTGCCCCGCGACCGGTTCGTGCCCGCCGGCGAGGCCTGGCTGGCCTGCCGGCGCGGTCACCTGGATCCGGCGCGGTACACCGCCAGCGTCATCGAGCAGGCGGGCATGGGTGTCGTCCAGGGCACCGTGGTGCGGGATCTGGCCGCGCTCAACCGCTTCGAGGTCTTCCCCTGGGACTCCTGGGGAATCATGACCAAGGACTTCGCCGAACTCACCGCGGCCGAACTGACGCTGCTCGACCGGGCCGCCGCCGTCGGGGCGGAGGGCGGCCCGGTGGAGCTCGCCGTCGAGATCTACCGGGAGCATCCGCAACTGCGGGTCCCCGACCGGATATCCGGCGCCCGGTTGCCGGCCGGCGCGTGACGCCCGCCCCGGGGCGCGACGCCTGCGGGGCCGCACCCTGCCAGGGCGCGACCTGGCGGCGCGCCGCGCCCTGGCCTGCGAAGGGTGTCAGCCGGCGGCGGGCTCGCCCGTGGCGCGGTAGCGGGCCACGGCCGAGTCGATGTCCTCGGCGAGCAGGTAGTGGTTGAGGGCGATACCGGCGCTCATGCCCTGGCCCGCCGCGGAGGCGAGCTGCGCGGCTTCGCTGACCACATTGCCCGCTCCCCAGACCCCCGGCACACTGGTGCGGCCCGAACCGTCCACCGCGACCCACCCGTCGGCGGCTGTCTCGCAGCCGAGTCCGGTCAGCAGCTCGTCGCGGGGGACGAAGCGGGGGCCGACGAACAGCGCCGAGCGCGGTACGACGGGGCCGTCGCCCACGCGTACGCCGGCCAGCCGTCCCTCGGAGATCTCCAGCCGCTCGACCGGTCCCTCGACGATCCGGATGCCGCGCGCGAGGAGCCGCTCCCGCTCCTGCTCGTCCAGCTCGATCAGGTGGGGGAAGAAGACCACGTCCTGCGACCACTGCCGCACGAGGGAGGCCTGATGGATGCTGAACGGGCGGTTCTCGCCGCCGAGCACGCCGATCGGCCCGCCACGGACCTCATGGCCGTGGCAGTAGGGGCAGTGCAGCACGTCGCTCCCCCACAGCCGGTCCACTCCGGGCACCGGCGGCAGGACGTCCCGCAAACCGGTGGCCACCAGCAGCGCGCGGGCGGGCAGGTGCCGCCCGTTCTCCAGCTCGGCCACGAACCCGCCGCCGTCCGCGTGGCGTACGGCGGTGACAGCGCACGCGCACAGCTCGCCGCCGTATTCCGCGATCTCGCCGCGGCCCACCCGGAGCAGCTCGGCTGGTGGCACGCCGTCCCGGGAGAGATACCCGTGCAGGTGTGCGGCGGGTGAGTTGCGGGGCTCGCCCTTGTCGGCGACGGCGACCCGGCGGCCGGCTCTGGCCAGGGTCAGTGCCGCGCTGAGCCCCGCGGCACCGCCGCCCGCCACCACTACGTCGTACTCCACGAAATCCCCTTTCCGGCCTTCTCCACGTCCCGTGTCCACACGTCCGGTGCCGGCATGCCCCGTATCCCCATGTCCGGCGCCGGCATGTCCCGTGTCCACGTGTCCCTTCCCTGCGGCGAGCCGCGTCTACGCCACCGGCGGCTGTGACCGGCCGGCCCGCAGCCGCAGCAGCCGGGTCGCCGACGGAAGGTCCGGTGCGTCGGCGGCCCACTCCGCGAGGGCGGCCAGGGCCGGCTCGTCGCCCGTCGGCCGCCGGAGCGGCAGTGCGCCCGCGTAGACCAACCCGGCAGCGCCGTCCACGGTCACCGTGCGGCCGCGGAGCGCGGCCACCGTGCCGGGGCCGCAGCCGACCACGCACGGTACCGCCAGTTCCCGGCAGACCACGGCGGCATGCGAGGTGGAGCCACCCGTCTCGGTGACGACGGCACGGGCCAGGGCCATGGCCGGCACGTCGTCGGGTTCCGTCGTCGGCCGAGCCAGGACCCTACCGTCCGCGCCGGGGCCCGGATCACCGACCGCGTCGGGGTCGACGACGGTCACCCCCGCGCCGACGCCCGGGCTCGCCGGCTTGCCGCGTGCCAGCACGGACGCGGACGCCGCGGCCTGCGGATCGATCCCCGGCCGCAGCAGGGCGTCGAGCTGCGCGGGGGCCAGGCGCGACAGGGCCTCCCGGCGGCTGATGACTCCCTCATCGGCCAGCGCCACGGCGTGTGCCGCCGCTGCCCGCGGTGATCGCTTGGCCGCCCGCGTCTGGAGCAGCCACAGCGTGCCCGCCTCGACGGTGAACTCGATGTCCTGTACGTCCTTCGCGTCCCGCTCCAGGGCACGGGCCCAGGTGAGCAGGCGGCGCCGCACCTGCGGCATGGCCTCCCCCAGTTCGTCGAGTGAGCGGACGTCGGACCGCCCCGAGACGACGTCCTCGCCCTGACCTGAGGGCAGCCACTCGCCGTACGGCGCACAGGCGCCGGTCAGCGGGTCTCGGGTGAACAGGACACCGGTGCCCGAACGGGCGTCCCGGTTGCCGAAGACCATCGTCTGGACGGTCACCGCGGTGCCCGCGTCGGCGGCGAGTGAGCGCGCGGCGCGGTAGGAGACGGCGCGCGGCGAGGCGGACGACGCGAACACCGCCTCGATGGCGAGCCGCAGTTGCCGCCACGGGTCGCCGGGGGGCGGCACGCCGACGGTGGCGGTGAACTGGGCGGTGAAACGACGGCGTGTGTCGGCGGCGTGCCGCGGGTCGGCGCGGGCGAGCGCCGCGGAGGCTTCCGGCGTGAGGCCGACGTTGAGGACGGTGTCCATCATGCCGGGCATGCTGTCCGGAGCCCCGGAACGCACCGAGACCAGCAGTGGCTGCGGGCCGCGGCCGAACGTCCGTCCCGTGGCGCGCTCCAGCGTGCCGACCAGCCCGCGTACCCGCTGCCACACGTCTTCGGGGAGGTGGCCTGCCGCCGCGCGGAATCGACGGCAGGCCACGGTGGTCAGGACGAAGGCCGGTGGGACCGGCGCCCCCAGTGCGAGCATGCGCGCGATACCGGCGGCCTTGCCGCCCAGCAGACCGCGGCCCAGGCCGGTGCCGCCGTCCAGCGGCAGGGCCACCGGCTCCCGGGCCGCCCGCGCGGAGCCGGCCGTCATTCCGCTCGCCCCGCGGCGGCCTCGCGCGCACGCTCCCGCCCGGTCAGCGCGAGAAGGTCCTCGTGCAGCTCGAACCACACGGTGTGGTAGCTGTCGACGAGCGGACGGGCCAGCCAGGAGTGGTCGCCCGCCTGGATCCTCGCCAGCGCCCGGGCGAGGCGTCCCGGGTAGTGCGCCAGCCGCGGCGCGAGGAGGACCAGGCGCGCGAGTGGACCGGAGAACTCCTCGTGCAGGTGGGCGAGGCGGCCGATGACATCGGCGTCGTAGGCGGCGTCGCTGTGGTCGTTCACTGTCGTACCGCCCACCAGCTGCCAGTCCGTGATCAGGCGTTTGAGGGCCGTGTTGTGGGTGCCGAAGTCCTCGTAGGCGCGGGCCAGCGCTGCCCGGTCGAGTCCGGCCCGCTCCTGGGCGACCAGCCGCCGCAGGTGCTCGCGTCCTGCGGGCGTCAGCGTGTGGCGGCCGTGAGCGGCGGTGCACAGTCCCGCGTCGGCCGAGGTGCGCAGCACCCGTTCGAGCGCCGTGCCGGCCACGGCGCTCGCCGCGGCGATCTCGGGGGCCGTGGGCCGCCCCTTGATCCTGACCGCCTGCAGTACCCGCAGTTCCTCGGACATCGCGTGCTCTCCCTCGGTTGCTCGGCAGCGGTCCGCCGCCACCGGCCCCGGGGAAGAGTGGCCAGGTGGCGGCGGACCGAGGTGGGTTGGCGGAGGGTCTTCGCGAGGAGTCGTCAGACGCCGCGCGAGCTGTGCGCGCTTGATCTTCCCGATTCCGGTCTTGGCCACGGCCTCTTTCGCGACCGGTGCCACGCGGCTGACCACGATGCCGAACCGTTGCGCGACGTGTTCGACGATGCGCCAGTTGTCGCGGTCGTTCGAGACACCCGCCCTGTGGTGGAACGCGATCACCAATGAGCCGGGGCGCCGGTCCTGCGCGGGATCGCTGTAGGCGACGGTGAACGACGGCTCGACGAAGGGCAGTTCTTCCACAGCCGCCTCCACCTCGTGGCCGTGGCGGACCTCATCACCCATCTCGAGCAGGTCGTCGGCGCGTCCGGTGACGGTGAGGAGCCCGTCTTGGACGTAGCCGAGGTCGCCCGTCGTGAACCAGCCGCCGTCGGTGAAGGAGCGCTGGTTCTGCTGGGGCGCGCGGTAGTACCCGGGTGTCACCGGTGCGCCGCTGACCTGCAGCCGGCCGGTCTCCCCCGCCATGAGCGGTTTCCCGTCCTCGGCCACGATCCGCACCGAGACCCCGGGGTGGGGCCTGCCGACGGGGACGAAGCGCTCCCCCTCGTCGTGGTCGTGGGGGGTGAAGACGCAGTCGACCACGCCCGAGGAGGTCTCCGACATGCCCCACCCCGGGTGCATGGCCGTGGCGGGCAGGCCGAAGGGGGCGAGAAGCGCGAGGAAGCGGCGCGCCACCGCGGGCCTGACCGGTTCGCCGCCGTTCATGAGGTACCGCAGTCCGCTGAGGTCCCAGTCGCGGGCGGCCACGCGTGCGGCCTCGTCGGTGACCAGCCCGTAGGCGAAGTTGGGCGCCCACGTGGTGTCGCAGCGGTGGTCGCTGAGCACGTCCAGCCAGCGCAGCGGGTCCTCCAGGACCCAGCGGGTGCGGGCGTGCACCTGGTGGCAGCCCAGCAGTACGTCACGGACGTGGAACATGATCAGTCCGCCCACGTGGTCGAGCGGCATCCAGTTGAACGTCCGGCTGCGCCGGGTCAGCCCCCGTACACCGGCGCTCGCGTGTGCGCGGCTGAGGATGTTGTGGTGGGTCAGCATGACGGCTTTCGGAACGCCGGTGCTGCCGGAGGTGAGCAGGAGCGCGGCCACGTCGTGCGGGGCCGGGGCGGCGAAGTCGACGGCGGGGTCGCCGGCGCGCAGTGCGGCCACGCCCCCCAGCCACCGGCTACGGTCCGGGCCCGTTGGTGCGGTGCTCGTCAGCGTCCAGGGCCGGTCGGCGACCTCGCAGGCGCCGGCGAGCAGGCCGGCCGCCGACAGCGGGCTGCCCGGCGGCGGGGTCGCCGTCACGGGAACGGGCACCAAGGCGCCGAGTTGGCAGGCCCAGAATGCGGTCAACAGGTCGCGTTCGTCGACGAGTTGCAGCACGACCCGGTCGCCGGGCCGCGCTCCGCGTGCCCGCGCGGCACCGAGGAGGCGGGCCGCGTCGTGCAGCAGTCGCGGGTAGCTCAGCGTCCGGGTCCCGGCTGCCGAGCCGAGACAGACGATCTCTCCCGCCGTCCGCGACTTGGCGGCGCGCAGCAGCGCCTCGCCCAGGTGGCGGACCGGGAGCGCGGGAAGGGGACCGCCGTGCAGGACGGCCGGTCCTCGTGTCGCGGCGGAGTGGTTCACGGCAGCTCCTAGTGCACGATTCCGAGGGCGAGCGGGAACAGCGGCTGTCCGCCCAGAAGGAAGGCTCCCGCCGACTGGATGATCCGGTCCTGCGCCATGACGTGCTGGCACATGGTCTCCATGTCGCGCAGCCAGCGGTCCATCGGGGACGGCCGGCGAACTGAGGCGGTGGCCAGCAGGTCGTAGAGCCCGCGGACCACGGTGCGCGCACCGCGCATCGCCGCCAGGCGGGTCAGCATGGTGGCGACGCGCTCATCCGGGGTGAGGTCGTCCAGCGCGGCGCCCGAGGCCAGCCGGTCCCACCGGTGCCGCAGGCTGCCGTAGACGGCGTGCCGGGCGGACAGGAAGGTGGCCTCGCACTCGGCGAGCGCGTACTGGACACGGTGGTCGTCGGCCCGTGGCGCGCCGGCCGCCCCTGCGGCGCTCGCCCTGGCGGTCTCCCTCGCGTGGTCGAGCGCGGCGCGCGCCACGCCCAGTGCGACGGCGGGCATCTTCCGCATCAGCACGTCGGGGGCGGCCAGCGGTCCTGTGCGGGTGGGTTCGCCGAGGCTGAAGGTGTGTTCCTCGGGTACGAAGACGTCGTCGACGGTGAAGTCGGCGCTGCCGCTGCCGGCCAGCCCCGTGGCGTACCAGTTGTCGACGACGCCGACCTCGTGCGGGCGCACCATCATGATCCGCCAGTAGGGGCCGCCGCTCGTGGTGCGCTCGGCCTCGCCGTCGGTGTGCACGAACGCGCCGGCTGACACCCAGTCGGCGTGGGCGATGCCGCTGGCGAAGCTCCAGCGCCCGCTGAGCCGGTAGCCGCCGGGGACCCGGTCGGCACGGCCGACGGGCGGCAGCATGCCGGCGGCGATCACGTCCAGGCTGGGGAACATCTCGCGCACCGCCGTGTCCGTCAGGGCGTACAGCCCCGCGTCCATGCCGATCATGGCGCACCAGCCGGCCGAGGTGTCGCCGTAGCTGAGCGTTTCGATCACTTCGATCTGTTCGGTCGAGGTGAGGCCCGGGCCGCCGAGCGCACGGGGGAAGCCCATCCGGAACACGCCGGTCGCGCGCAGCGCTTCCACCAGGTGGGCGGAGAGGCCTCGGCGCTCCTCGGTCTCGGCCGCGTGTTCCCGCAGGACGGGGACGAGGGCCCTGGCGGCTGCGAGGATCTCCGGCGCCGAGTTGGGGGCGGGGGCGGCCGGTGCGGCCGTGCTCATGGCGTGCCGCCCGTCGTCTCACGGGCGGCCGGGTCCGCGGCCCGGTCGACGATCTCGACCACCCCGGTACCGCCGTGGACGCGGACGCGGTCGCCTGTGGCCAGCGTGCGGGTGCCGTCGCCGGTGCCCACCACGCAGGGCACACCGATCTCGCGGGCGACGACGGCGGCGTGGCTGAGCGGGCCGCCCACGTCGGCCACCAGCGCGGCGGAGAGGAAGAGCACCGAGGCCCAACTGGGGTCGGTCGTCTCGCAGACCAGCACCTCGCCGGGTTCGACGTCCGCGAACGCCGGATCGCGCACCACCCGTACGACGCCCTCGGCCACTCCCCCTCCGGCACCGATCCCCCGCACCTCGGCGGGCGCCTCGGCGGCCGGTTTCCCCGCGGCGTGCGGCGCCGCGTCCCGGCTGCCCCGCCCCGGCACGAGGCCGGGGTCCGCCTGCCGCGCCTGCCTCGCCCCGGGGTCGGGTTCCTCCCGCCGCGGCTCGGGACGGGGGTTTCCCCGCCAGTGTGCCGGGAGGGTGACGGCCTGGAACTCGGCACGCTGGGCGCACCGTACGGCGGCGAGGTCCGCGGCGTCGGCGGGCAGCGTGCCGGTGAGCTCGTCGACGGTGAAGCAGAAGACGTCCTCCGGGTCCTTCAGGACGCCCTGCTCCGCGAGGTGGGCGCCCATCCGCCGCGCCGCGCCGCGCGCCACGTCCAGTGCCTGGAGGAACGCCGCCTTGGCGACTCCCCGCAGCGGGATGCGGGAGACCGCCAGGTGGAGGACGAGCCGCGCGCCGGGGCGCTGCCGGGCAGGCAGTGAGGCCAGGAGTGCGCGTTCGGCCTCCCGGCGCGCGTGGGCCCGCCGGACGGCTGCCGCACCGGGATCGGCGTGGACGTCGAGGCCGGCGTACCGCTCGGCCAGGCGCAGGACGGGCGTCGGGTCCTCGCGCCACACCCGCGCGGACACCTCTCCCTCGTCGGGCCCGTGGTAGCCGTGCTCGGTCAGGAAACGCTCCAGGGTCAGGGTGCCGCGGCCCAGGGACCACAGGTCGCGGATCAGCTCCGTCTCGACGTGCGCGCCGTGGCCGCCGACCAGCGCGTCGGCCACCTGCGGTGGCAGGTCGGCGCGTGCGAGGAGTGCGGCCAGCCGGTCGTAGACGGTCTGCACGCCGATGAACAGCCCCGCGGCCTGGACGTGGAGCATCTCGTGGAACCGCACCTGCGCGGCGGCGAGAGCCTGCCGGGAGCCGGGCAGGTCGAGCGTCCCGAGGCGGGGCACCCACCGCTGCCACCAGCTCTTGACGGGTGCGGTGCGGCGCAGCACGTCGCGGCGGATGGTGGCCTGGGCCAGGGGCAGCTTCACGGCGACGGCCGGGAGGCGGCGCAGGGTGCTGCGTGCCGGGATGCCGGCGGGCAGGTCGCCGAGGAACTGCCGGGCGACGGCGTCGGGCGCGCTGCCCGGCAGGTTGGCACCCATGCGGCAGAAGAAGTTCACGTTCAGCGCGCCGCGGCCGTGGAAGACGGAGATGAGCCGGTCCTCCTCCCGTGCCGGTACGCGCACTTCACGGCGGGGCAGTGCGCCGACGCGCGCGTAACCGGCGCGGATGCCGGCCTCCACGCCGGGTGCGCACAGCGACCAGCTCAGGGGGGTGACGACGCCGGGGAACGCTTCGCCGACGTTGGTGGTGCTCCAGTAGGTGTCCGGCCCGGAGCGGGAATGCAGGGGGCCTTGGGGGGTATCGGCGAAAGGCATCCGAGCTCTTCTCCTAGTCGAGAATTCCGAGCACAAGAGGGTTGTGCGGGGTGCCGCCCAGCAGGTGGGCGCCCGCGGACTGGATGATCTGGTCCTGCGCCATGAAGTGCTGGCACATCGTCTCCAGGTCCCGCAGCCTGCGGTCGAGTACCGGGGGCAGGGGGTGGGAGGCGGTGGCCGTCAGCTCGCACAGCCGGCGGACGACGTCGCGGGCACCCCGGAAGGCGCGCACCCGGGCGAGCATGGTGTCCACCCGCTCCTCGGGGGTGAGGTCGGCCTGGGTGGCGTCGGGCTCCAGGCGGTTCCAGCGGTGTTCGAGGCTGCGGTAGACGCCGTACCGCGCGGCGGTCAGCTCCGCCGCGCACTCGGCGAGGACGGTGTGCACCCTGGTCTGTTCGCTCCAGGCCCGTCCGGTCCCGGGGCCGGCCAGGTGCCGGGCCGTCTCGCGTACGTGGTCGAGGGCGGCCCGGGCGGCACCGAGGGGGACGCCGGGCATCTTGCGCATCTGCAGGTCGGGGGTGGACAGCGGTCCTGTCCGGCTGCGGGGCGCGCGGAAGGTGAAGGAGCGCTCCTCGGGAACGAAGACGCCGTGGAGCTCGTAGTCCATGCTGCCCGATCCGGCCAGTCCTGTGGCGTGCCAGGTGTCGATCAGTTCGGCCTCGTCGGGGGGCACCAGCAGCACCCGCCAGTTCGGGTTGCCGTCCGCGTCGCGGTCCAGCTCACCGTCGGTGCAGGTGTGCGCCCCGGCGAACACCCAGTCGGCGTGGGCGATGCCGCTGCCGAAGCTCCAGTGGCCGCTCAGCCGGTATCCGCCCGGTACCCGTTCGGCCCGGCCCGCGGGGGCGAGCATGCCGGCGGTGCTCATGTCCAGCGAGGGGAACACCCGGCGGACGGCGGGGCGGGGCAGGTAGGTGGCGAACAGTCCGCTGTCCATGCCGACCATGGCGCACCAGCCGACCGAGGAGTCCCCGTACGCCAGCTCTTCGAGGACCCGGGTCTGCTGGGCGGCGGTGAGCGCGGGGCCGCGGAACTCGGCGGCGAATCCCATGCGGAACGCGCCGGTCGCACGCACCGCCTCCACGAGGTCGGCGGGCAGCCGCCGCGCCTCCTCGATCTGCGCCGCCCGTGCCCGCAGGGCGGGAACGAGCGCCCGGGCGGCGGAGAGGATGTCCTCGGCCGTGTTCGGCACGTCGGGCTGCGCCCCGGTCGTGGGCGTGGTCATCGTCGCGGCCTTCGGCTAGACGGTGACGCCGACGGCGAACGGGAAGTCGGGACGGCCACCGAGCAGGTGCGCGCCCGCCGACTGCACGATCACGTCCTGGGCCATCACGTGCTGGCACATGGTGGTCAGGTCACGCAGCCAGCGGTCCATGGGGGACGGTTTGTAGATCGAGGCCGTGGCCAGCAGGTCGTACAGGCGGCGGACGATGGACAGGGCACCGCGGAAGGCGCCCTGCGCGAGCAGCACCGTGGCGACCCGCTCGTCGGGGGTGAGCTCGTCGTAGGCGGTGCCGGACTCCAGCGCGCGCCACTTGTCCTCCACGCTGCCGTAGACGGCGTGCCGCATGGTGAGGAAGTCCATCTCGCACTCGCCGAGCGTGAACTGGACGCGGTAGTCGTCCGCCCACCGCCTGCCCGTCAGCCTGTTGACCTTCGTCCTGGCGACCTCCCGCACGTGGTCGAGCGCGGCGCGAGCGGCGCCGAGGGGGACGCCGGGCATCTTGCGCATGAGGGAGTCGGGGGCGGCCAGCGGTCCTGTGCGGCTGAGCGGTGTGCCGAAGCTGAAGGTGTGCTCCTCGGGCACGAAGACGTCCTCGACCGCGTAGTCGAGGCTGCCGCTGCCGGCCAGCCCCGTGGCGTGCCAGGTGTCGATCAGTGTGACCTCGCCTGGAGGCACCAGCAGCACCCGCCAGTTCGGGTTGCCGTCCGCGTCGCGGTCCAGCTCGCCGTCGGTGCAGGTGTGCGCCCCGGCGGAGATCCAGTCGGCGTGGGTGACGCCGCTGCCCAGGTTCCAGTGGCCGCTCAGCCGGTAGCCGCCCGGCACCCGTTCGGCCCGCCCGTTGGGGTTGATCAGTCCGCCGGTGCTCATGTCAGGGGTGGGAAACATCTCCCGGACCGTGGAGGGCCGCAGGTAGGCGCAGTACAGCCCGCTGTCCATGCCGATCATGCCGCACCAGCCGACGGACGTGTCCGCGTAGGCCAGCGCTTCGAGCACCGCGGTCTGCTCGGCCGAGGTGAGGTCGGGCCCGCCGAACTCGCGGGCGAATCCCATCCGGAAGACGCCCGCGCCGCGCAGCAGTTGCACCACGTCGGCGGGCAGCCTCCGGTTCTGCTCGATCTCCACCGAGCGCTCCCGCAGTTCGGGGGTGAGCGCCCGCACGGCGGCGAGAATGTCTTCGGCCGTGTTCGGCACAGAGTTTTCCTGCCGCATTTCCAGGGTGGTCATTTTCGCCGTCCTCGGTATGGCGTGAAAGGAAGGTGGGTGCGCGAGGGGAGTCGGGCGGGTCACGGAACGGACGAGGAGTACGCGAGGAACCGCCAGCGCAGCCACGTGGCGTTCTCGACCTGCACGACGCGTCGCACGGTGAAATGCACGGTCCGTTCGGATCCCGGCGCGGACCGGTCGTCCCAATCGACGTGGCATTCCCCGGTCACCTGCAAAGTATGGCCTTTTTCCCAGTCCACGAACAGCAATCCGCAGCGGGGGTCGAGTTCGAGGTTGCCGAACGTCATGTAGAAGGAGTTGCCCCGGTAGTCGGGCCAGCGCAGGCTCCGCTCGCCGGTGACGGTGACGAAACCGGGCCTGCCGCCGCGGTGGCTGGCGTCGGCTCCGTGCTCGGGCGAGTGGCTGGCGACGAAGAAGGTGTCCGCCTCCCCGATCCACCGCTGCTGCCGCGCCGTGAGGCGCGTCGAACCGGACGCGACGGGGCCGCTGTGGGCGCGCCGCACCCCGTCGGGGAGCGGCCGGCGCTGCTGGACGTACTTCGCGCAGTTGCGCAGCACCTGTTCGGTACGCATCACCAGGCGGTGTCCTTCCCGGTGTACGGGCCCGTTGGCCCGCAGGCGACGGGCGCGCAGCGGGTCGAGGGCGAGCAGGCCGCCCGGCCGCGCCGCCTCGAAGGCGTACCGCAGGGGGTCGCCGTCGGCGGGGAGGGCGGCGAGGGCGAGGGTGGTCTCGTCGAGCGGCAGGGCGAACCCGCTGGGGCCGGTCAGCAGGGTCGCCCACACGGCACCTTCGTCGTCCACGGACCCGAGCACGACCATGCGGCTCCCGGAGAGGAACTCGGCGTGCGGGGCGGGGATGTGCGGCCCGAACATCGGTGAGCCGTGCCGTGGGCCTCCCTCCCCCACCCGGCGCTGTACCGCCTGTTCTCCCCGGTGCGTGAGGGGCGCCCGCGCCCCCCTCCCGTGGTCACTCATCGAGGAGGTCCGGCTGTTCGCGGGTGATCTCGTCCCAGAGCAGCTGGAAGCTGAACCAGGCCAGCTGGCTGTCGCCGAACCCCTCGCGGGCGAGTTGCGCCTGGTGGGCGGTCATCGGCCTGGGGGCGCCCGCGGCGGCGGCGAGCAACTGGACCCGGGCACAGCTTTCGAAGGTGAAGAACCAGTGCACGGCCTCTTCGAGCGAGCCGCCGACGGTGATCAACCCGTGGTGGCGCAGCAGAACGGCGGTCCTGTCACCGAGTCGCGTGGCGATGTCGCGCCCCTGTTCGACGCTGATGGCGGGCCCGTCGTAGTCGTCGTAGAGCACCTGGTTGTCGTGGAAGGCCGCGGACTCCTGGTCGAGCGGCTCCAGCAGCCGCCCCAGCGCTCCCAACGCCCGGCTGTACGCGGTGTGGCCGTGCGCGACGCCGTCGGCGCCGGGGCAGAGCCGGTGGATCTGCGCGTGGAGGGCGAACGCGCTCGGGTTGACCGGGTGCCTGCCGGCCCGCACCACGCCGTCGGCGTCCACGCTGATCAGGTCGGCCACCCGCACGTGCCGGAAGGAGACGCCGAACGGGTTCACCCAGAAGACGTCGGGCTCCTCCGGGTCGCGGACGGAGATGTGGCCTGAGATGCCCTCGCCGAAGCCGTACTTGCCGAACAGCCGGACGGCGGCGGCGAGCCGCTGCTTGCGGTGGCGCCGCTCCTCGTCGACCGACGCGTGCACCGGTGGGCCGGGGATCGGCAGCCCTGTGGGGGTGTCCGCGAGGTGGGCGGGCAGGGTGGAAGTGTGGTCAGACACGGCTTTCCTCTCTGGCGCGCGAGCGCCGGGTGGTGAGGATGTCGGTGACGATGTCGTGGCACCGGTCCACCAGGGACGGGATGCCGAAGGTGAAGAAGAAGGTCCCGCCCGCGATGTCCCCGATCGCGTAGATCCCCGGGTTGGCGGCCCCTGAGCCGACGAGCCGGCTGGTGGCCGTCTCGACGCACAGGCCGCCGTCGGGGTGCGGCATGGCCAGCCGCTCGGCGTAGAGCGCGTTCACCAGCCGCCGGGCCGGGAGCGGGATGCGGTGCGCCGGCGCGCTCACCCCGTTGACGACGTGCCGAGCCACCAGTCGAGCGCTCTGGGCCGTGACATGGAATCCGCCCCCGGCGAGGGGGGCCACCGCGCGCACGCCGCCGAGAATCCGCAGGCGGCCGGAGTCCAGGAGCCCGAGAAGGGTCTGGGCGCTGCTCGCCGGCATGGGGCAGCACAGGCTCATCAGGGTGCGGTGGTGACGGCCGAGAATGTCCTGTCTGACCTGCTCGGACAGCAGTGGCCACAGGTCGGGGCCGCACACGTGCACGGCCTGCTGCAGCACCCGCAGTCCGATGCGTTCGCAGTCGACGTCGCCGAGTTGGCGGCGCAGCCGTGCCGGCGGCGCCTCCTGCCCGGTGCGCAGGATCTCCTGCCACACGTCGTCCGGGTCGGCTCCCGCCTCGGTCAACTCGCCGCGCAGCAACGCGATGACGTCCGCGAGGGAGACGTGTCGGCCCCGCCCGGCCATCGCGTGCAACCGTGCCGGGACGAAGTACCGGAGCCGGTGGTGGATGGGGCGCTGCCGCACGGCGGGCAGCACCCCGTGCCGGGACAGCAGGGTGACCGGCCCGCGGTGTCCGCGCGCGGCGAGGCCGAGCACGACGTCCACCGCGGTCAGGCCCGTACCGATGACGGCGACCTCGTCGTCCGCGCCGAACGCGTGCAAGGTGGCGGCCAGCGGGTAGGGGTCGGCGACGAAGTGCGGCCGGCCGGCGAGCCCGTAGTGGTCGCGTGGGCGGCCTCCCCCGACGGCGAGCACCACGTGGTCGAACGGCGCGTGCGGCCCGCCCGCGGTGTGCAGGACGAGACGGCCGGCGGCGCGCAACGCCCCGTCCACCGCCTCGGGCACGAGAGTGACCTGCCACCCGCGGGCCCTGAGCCGGCCGATCCCCTGGCGCGCCGTCTCCTCCAGATAGTCGCCGTACACCGTGCGGGACGCGAACGAGGTGGTGACACCCCGGCGTGCCAGCCACCGTTCGTAGTGCCCGTCGTCCCCCTGCCGCACGGACATGTCCTCCGCGGGCGAGTTGACCAGCACGGCCGCGGTGTCGTGCTGGTAGGCCCGCCCGCGCCACAGCTGCGGCGCCGGATCGAAGACCGTCACCTGGCCGCCCGGACGACCGGACCGCGCCAGCGCGTCGAGGACGCACACCGCTGAGGCGCCCCCGCCGACGATGCCGATTCTCACCTCGTACTCCCCCCGTTGCGCGGTCGCTGGTCAGGCGCGCTGTTCGGCTACGTCCTTCACCCGCGCCAGGGTCGCCTCCATCGAGTGCTGGAGGTGCTGCCTGCGGTTGCGTACGTGGTCCGCGCGGCCCGTCTCGTCGACCTCCTGGAGGAGGGCGCGGTAGAAGGGCCCGACGAGACGCATGACGTGGCGCTGCGTCAGGCGGCACCCCCCGGTGCCCGGGTCCTGTTCGACGGCGAACGACCACGTCATGTCGCCCGGTTGCGAACCGCCGAGCCAGCGTGAGTCGGGGCCGGGCTCTCCGGCACAGAACCTGAGGACGGTGAAGCCGAACGCGCGTCCCTCGTCGGCCTCGATGACCTCCGACTCGCTGGTCCACACCGCCTCCCCCTCCCTGTTGAAGCCGTGGAAGCGGGCGCCGACCCGGCCAGGAGCGCCCTCGACCCACCTCCCGCCGAAGCACTCGGGGGACCACTCGCCCATGCGCGTGATGTCGCTGACCATGCGGTAGACCGTCTGGGCCGGTGCGTCGATCGCGACCGACGCCGTGAGTTCCCAGGAGGTCGCGAAGACGCCCTCTGTTTCTGTCGAACCGGTCGTGGTGCTCATCTCTGCCCTCTCCGCTCGGGATTCCCGAACTGCGTGTGATTGCCGGACCATGGGTGTTCTCCGGGCCGCCGGTGCCTTGCTGCCGGCTTCTCAGAGCATTTCGAAGCCGACGCCGGGGCGGCCTGCGAACCTGGAGGCCACGTCCATGGCGAACTTCCGCAGCATCGCCTCGGCCTCGTCGGCGGAGGTGCCCAGCGTCTCGAGATACGCGCGGTGGGCCAGCAGGGAGCGCAGGCCGGCGTCGAACCACTCCTCGATGTCGACCGCGTGGGTGTTGGCGGGCGAGCCGAGCAGGGCCGTGTACCGCACGCCTGACCACGGCTCTGCTGCCGGCTCGCGGAAGACCCAGCGGTTCGCCGCGTCGCGGACCGCGTCGATGGCGGCCTGCCCGACAGCGCGGTGGTCGGCCATGTTGAGCATGCCGTTCCCGCTCATCTCCCGGTGGCTGCCGATGACGACCAGTTCGGGCCGGTGCCTGCGGATGGCCGAGGCGATGTCGCGCCGCAGTCCGAGACCGTACTCGATCATTCCATCGGGATGGTCGAGGAATTCCACGTCGTGGACCCCGACTTCTGCCGCAGCTGCCGTCTGCTCCGCCATGCGCAGAGCCGCGCATTCCTCCGGGGGCATCGTGTCGAGACCGGCCTCACCGCGGCTGGCCACCACGTAGACGACCTTCTTTCCCTGCGCCGTCCACCGCGCGAAGGGTGCCGCTCCCGGATATTCGACGTCGTCCGGGTGGGCGATCACCACCAATGCGGAATTCCAGTCCTCTGGAAACTCGATAAGGCTCATGCGGAATTTTTTAGCACAGGCGGTGATGCGCGGCCACTGTTCTCCGTTCGCCGCATTCCTGACACACCGCCAACCCGCGGCGCGGGCGGTTCGGGGAAATGCGGGCACCGTCCAGGACTGCCCCGCAAAAGCGCACACAGGCGCCAACGCGTGCGGAAAGCGAGCACGGGCGCAACGCGTGCGGAAAGCGAGCACGGGCGCAACGCGTACGGAAAGCGAGCACAGGCGTAAACGCGTGCGGAAAGAACCCGGCACCACGCGGGGGCGCGGGAGCGCGCCGGGTCGACTGGGGAATTTCCCCAGTCGACCCGTTCCTCAGTTCCCGGCTGTCGCGCGGGGGTCGGCCCGCCGCTCCACCTCGTCGGAGAACTGCTGCCACAGGCACGCGCTCTGCCGCGCCAGTCCCGCGATCAGTCCGAGGTGGTGGGCGGGCATCCGGCTGGCGAGCGCGGCCACCTCTTCGGCCGTGCGCGGCCCGGCGCTCAACCACCGCAGCAGCGCGCGCCCGCACTCGGTAAGGCGGAGCGAAGGATCGGCGCACAGCCGCTGGATGTCCGCCGCACGGTCCGGCACGGGGGCGGCAGCCGTCGGGAGGTACTGTCGCGGCGCGTCGTGCGGTGCCACGGACGGCGGCCGTGGCCGGGACGGGGCTTGCGGCCTGGCCCCCGGCGTCACGTGCTCACCGGGGTCGTGCACGTCCCAGCCCGGGCGCGCGGCCGGCAGCGGGTCCTCGCCCTGGCGCAGCCGTCTGCGCACCTCCTTGACCGTGGTGGGCGAGACACCGGCCGCCCGGCCGATCTCCTCGGACGTCGCGTGCGGGTCCTGTTCGAGCAGCTCGCTCGCCCGCAGCCTTCTCTCGCCGCTGTTGACAGGGCGCGTACGGCCGTCCCGCCCGACGCGCCCGGCCGGCTGCGCCTCGCCGCCGTGACGCCGGCGGATTGCACCCACCGTCTTGTGCGCGAGCCCCGTGGCGTCCGCGATCATCCGATCGGACCACTGAGGGTGAGAGGTGACGATGCGGAGGGCGGCGGCCTTGCGGTCGGCGAGCGTGAGCGGCAGCCCGTGCGCGATGTTGGATCTGACGGCCAGGACGAAGGCGGCGGCCTCGTCTCCGTCGAAGAAGCGCACGGGGACGGTCGCGTCCCCCCTCAGCTCGGCCGCCCGCAGGCGGTGCATCCCGTCGATCACCCGCATCGTGGCCCGGTGCACCAGGAGGGGCGGCAGGGTCGCCTCCGTCTCGGCGAGGGCCCGCGTGTGTGCCGCGTCCTCCCCGCCCGCGCGCGGGGAGTCGGCGGGACACAGGGCGGCCACCGGCACGTCGACCGTGCTCTCGCCGTCGCGCGGCGTGTGCGGCCACTGGCCGCCGCCCGGTTCGTCCGGCCGGCGCTCGACGCTGGTTCGGCAGTCCATGTTCCTCAGCCTCCGTTCCTACGCGGTACGGGCGGAGAGAGGGGCGTTGCGGGCGCGGTGGCCCGGCGCCGCCGCCACCTCCCGCCGGGCACGGATACCGGACAGCGAGACGGCGAGAGGGGGAGAGACGAGGTGCTGACCGGACGGGACCCCCTGGCGTACCGAACGCCTCCCGCCGGCGGGCTGGAAGAAGCCCATTCATTTCCTCCCGTGTAATTGTGCGATTTCTGCCTGCGCGACAGAATTCTTGCCCCACTGGCATGTTTTCGCACAACGCCTATCGCCCGGAAGTCCGGACGCCGCGTTTCGCCCCTGGTCGAAATGAGGCAGCGGAATTGCCAGGCGACGATTTTCCCAGTGGTGCCGGCAAACGCTCTGTCATCTGCCGCCACACCGCTCACGCCACTCGGACGTCAGCACGAGCGGATAGCGCCAAGCTCACCTTTCGCTCGTTGTTTCCCGTCGGCGATCCCGCGCTCACGCGACCCGCCCGGCGGCGCCGCCCCTCAGGCTCTGGTCCAGGAGCTGCGCCCCGACAGCTGTCAGGGAGTGGTGCGCTGCGCGATGCCGGCGCAGCGTGGCGATCAGTCCGGCCGCCCGCAGCGTGGTGGCATGCTCGCTGGCCGCCGCGAGGGAGATGTCGAGCCTCCGGGCCAGTTCGGTCGTGGTGCAGCCGGCAGCGATCGCCTCGAGGGCCGCCGCGCGTGTGCGCCCCATCAGGGACGCGAGGGGACGGGCCGAGGGTGCCTGCACCGGCGTGCGGCGGGCCACCGCGGCCCACCCCCTCTCGTGCCGGACGGGATGGACCAGCACGGGCGCGAGACCGGGGTCACGCAGGCAGATGGGCTTGCCCGAGCAGAAGAAGGAGGGCACCAGTACCAGACCGCGGCCCTCCAGGCGCAGGTCCCGGTCGCACTGTCCGTAGGAGAGCGTGAGGACCGCGCCGTCCCAGCGCGCCGTGGGGTGCAGCGTCCCGAGCAGGTGCCCCAACCCGTGGTCGAGCAGCTTGTGGGCGCGCATCGCGCGGTCCGCCTCGACGCGGCGGCGGATCTCGGGCCAGAAGGGGGCGACGGCCACGGCGTGGTAGTCCCGCAGCGTCCTGCCGAGGTGCCGCAGTGCGTCGTCCCGGCCCTCGCCCACCGCCCGCTGCCAGGGCGTCGGGC
Organism: Streptomyces sp. PU-14G; assembly: GCF_041028275.1. Classification (NCBI taxonomy): domain Bacteria; kingdom Bacillati; phylum Actinomycetota; class Actinomycetes; order Kitasatosporales; family Streptomycetaceae; genus Streptomyces; species Streptomyces sp. PU-14G. The sequence continues at coordinate 10,307 of NZ_JASKYT010000057.1, read as the reverse complement.
GCTTCCCTGCCGTCAGGGTGGCGAGTTCGGCCCGCAGCCGGACGCGCGGCGTACCCAGTACCGTCCTGATGCCGGCCTCCAGGTCTGCGGTCCCCGCGGGGGTCAGGAAGTCGACGGAGTAGCCCCGCGGCGGCGCCAGCTCGTACAGCAGTGCCGTGTCACTGCCGACCTGCCCGCGCACTTTCGCCCGCCACTGTCGGAAGACGTCCGGACGGTCGTCGCGTTGCAGGATGTGCAGGCTCAGCAGGATCTCCCACAGGGGGTCAGGGCCGCCGGCGATGCGCGTGCGCGCGAGGTCGTCGTTCGTGAAGTGAATGCGCAGCATCGATCGATCCCCCGTTGTCTCCCGTGTCCCGCGCCCCGTCGGACAGCGCATACTCGCCCTCTTGCTGTCCCCGTTTCGCACCGCGCGGACACGACGTTCACTCCGAAGCGCCGCGTGTACGACCCCGGGCCACACACGCGGCGCCATGCCGCGTGCACGCTGCCAAGCCAACCGCCGTCCGCGGCGCCTGGGCACCTGACAGACGACAGGGAACCGCGCCGTCGACCGTGGGGGATCGCACGGGTCGCCCGCGATGCCGGGAGCGCGGCGAAACGCAGCGCAAGGAGCGGAGTCGGCCCGCTGCGCTGAGCGTCCGCGGCGAGTCGCCGGTACGCCTCCAGGGCCCAGGCGCCGGCGGATGGATCGGACAGGACAGCAGACGGTAGGCGAGCGCGACGCCCCCGGCCCGGTGGCCGGGGGCGAAGGCGCGCGGAGGAGCGGCTACCGCGCTGGGGCGGTCACACCACCGCCGTCGCGGCAGCACCCGCGTCGGCAACCGGTCCAGCAGTCTCGGCGTCACGGCGCGCGGCAGTGCGGCCTTCAGGGGGTGCCCAGCCCTCGGCCATGGCCGCGGCCCGGCCGGCCCTCACCCGCGCGTACGCGGCGATCCGCTCCCCGTGGAAGGCCGGCCGCATCAGCCCGCGGTGCGGGCGGTGAACTGCGAGGGCGTGGACGGCAGGGGGTCGCCGACCAGCACCCGCGCTCCGACGTCGCCGCCCGCCGGCTGCCTGTGGCGCGGGGCGGGCGGGGCGGCGGGGACCGGCCCGTCTGGGACGACGTCCCACCACCAGGAGACGGCCGGGATGTCGAGAGGTTCGGTGCTGTCGTCCGTGGGTGTGTCACGGAACGTGGTGGGCAGGTCGGCGGGGTCCTCCGGGGTGGTGTACCGGCGCGAGGAGATGCCCCAGTCCTGCGCGGCCCGGATGAAGGAGGTGAGGCTTTCCAGGTACTGGCGCAGTTGGGGGCTGCCGGAGGCGGCGAGGTGGGCGCTGAGCCTCAGGAACAGGCACATGACGCGGTCGCGTTGGGCGACGGCGGTCTCCAGGGCTTCCGCGGGGCCCATCGCGTGGTGGTGTTCCAGCACGCGCAGCACGTTGAGGTAGTACTGCGAGCCGCGGGACTCCTTGTGGTACGAGAAGAGGTCGTTGTCCCAGGTGATGATGAAGTAGGCCATCTCGGCGGCGGCCCGCACGGCCGTGCTGTCCCTCTCGTGCGGCTGGAGTTCGTAGCCGTAGCCCATCTCCAGCAGCGGCATCACGACGGACGTGGCACCGTCGTAGAGCCGCATGAGGGTGTAGTCGTTGAGGTCGGGGATGGTGCCCTTGCTGCGGTGCGAGGCCTCCCACACCACGGACAGGAAGTACTCCCGCAGTGCGTCGACCCAGCGGGCGACCTGTCCCGGTGTCGCGTGCAGGTTCATGCGGTACCGCAGGTCCCGCAGCCCGGCGGCCAGGGAGTCGTCGGTGAGCATCGCGGCTTCCGGGTTCTGGGCTACGCGCAGGAGCCGGGAGAGTTCGGGGACGAGTTCCCTGGGGTCGGCGCCGAGTTCGCCCTCTTCGCAGTGGCCGTCGTCGACGCCGAAGAGCCACAGAACGAAGTCGGCGAGGAGCGAGATGACCTCTTCGTCGCCGTCCGGGAGGATGCGGGCGGCGAAGGTGCCTATGTCGTGGCCGATGAGCTTCTCGCGGAGTTCACGCGAGCCGATGTCGAAGCTCTTCGCCCAGGCGGCGGTCTGTTGGTCGATCCGCTCGTGCCGGGGGTGTATCGCGGGGGAAATGGGAGAATAGACGGGCGGGACCAGTACCCCGTGCTCCACTATCGATCACCTCAGTCACTCCTGCGGCCGTGCCGCTTTCTTGCCCGAACACTCCAGAGGGTCCGCCGACGGCGCGCCGGAGTTCCGGACACGACGCCGCGCGCGGCAAGCCCCATGCCGAGGCCCGCCCCCCCGGAGGGGGCGGGCCGACACGTGGCACGGAGCAGATGACGCGGCGTAACCCTCTTTGCTCATGTGTATCCATTGCCACAAGCAACCATTCACGCCACAGGGGACTCAGTAGAACGTGCTTGGCATATTTCTCATGGGTGCAGGGGCGATTCCACCTCAGACGGAGTGAAGACGGGCGTTACGCCACGGGAGGGCGCACGGACGCGCACCCGTGGCGAGCGGGAGCGCCGGGTGCGGGCCGCAGGGACGGCACCTGCGTCTCCCGCCGCCCGTCCGAGGAGCGGGGGGTGCGGGGTCACGTCGCCGCCGAAGTCGTGGCGAGGGAGTGCAGGTACTGCATCAGCGCCAGGAGGACACCCTTGCTGGACTCCCGGCTCCGGGCGTCGCATACCATGAGCGGCACCTCGTCGGTCAGGTCCAGCGCCTCGCGCAACTCCCCGTCGGTGTAGGACGGTGCCTCGTCGAACGCGTTGACGGCCACCACGAAGGGCGTCTGCGACTCCTCCAGGCGGCCGAGCACGTCGAAGCTGGCCTCCAGCCGCCGGGTGTCCACGATCACCACGGCCCCCAGCGCCCCGTCGAACAGTCCGTTCCACAGGAACCAGAAGCGCTGCTGCCCGGGCGTGCCGAACAGGTACAGGACCAACTCGTCGTTGAGGCTGATGCGGCCGAAGTCCATGGCGACGGTCGTCATCGACTTGCGCTCGACGCCGGCGAGGTCGTCGACGCCGGTGCTGGCCTGCGTCATCGTCTCCTCGGTCGTCAGCGGCCTGATCTCGCTCACGGAGCGCACCAGGGTCGTCTTGCCGACGCCGAATCCGCCCACGATGACGATCTTGACCGCGGAGGTGGCCGACGCCGGCAGCGCGTCCTCGCTCCGAGGCCCCGCTGCCGTCTCAGAGGTTCTGGAGGCCATGGATCACCGCCTTGATGATGTCGATGTCGGGAAGGGCAGGGGCGGGCGCCCTGGCTTCCACACGTTCTTCGGCCAAGAGGTCGGCGAGCAGCACGCTGACGATGCTCACCGGGAGTTTCAGGTGTGCCGAGATCTCCACGACACTCAGCGGGGACGCGCACAGCCGCAGGATCGACTCGTGCTCAGGCTGCATGCCGATCTGCGGTGGTGTGCGGGAGACGATTAACGTGACCAGGTCGAGGCCGGTCTCGTCGAAGCCGCTGCGTCCGCCCGTCAGGACGTACAACCGCTCCGGACCGCCCTCGTCCCACTCCTCGCCCACCTGCGTCATCGCGCCGGCCGGTCGCCACGCGGGGGGCTGGTGAGGTGGGCGCCGATCCGCGTGACAAGGCCGCGCATGTGCTGCCCGACGAGGCCCATGTCGACGCCCTCGTCGACCAGGACGACCAGGTGCGCCCCCTCCCCCGCCGCCATCAGGTGCAGGAAGCCGCCGTCCAGTTCGATGACGACCATGCGCATGCTGCCGTTGCTGTGCGGAAACTCCTCGGCAGCCGCTCTGGCCAGGCTCTGCAGGCCTGCTCCGATCGCCGCCAGCCGGTCGGAGGTGTCCTTGTCCAGCGGACACTGCGCCATGCACAAACCGTCCGACGACAGAAGGACGACATGGCGGGTCTGCGGGATGCTCTCCGCCAAGTCCTTGAGCATCCAGTCCATGTCGGGCTGCCGAACCATCGATCACTCACCTTCATCCGACGACTTGTCGCTGTGTTCCTGGGCGGCAGTCGTTGCCGATCGCTTGCCTGACAGGCCCTCCTGGAAGGCGCCCATCCACATCCCGGGGGCGGGCTCGCCAGACGTCGCCTCCTCCTCCCGCTCGCTCTCCTCCACCGCGGGAGCGCCGGCCCTCGTGCGGGCAGCGGTGGGCCGGCCGCCTCGGCGGCTGCGCCGTTGCGGCAGCCCACTGGCGGTGCGCTCGGCGACCTGCGGCGTCTCCTCGTCCATCAGCTCCTGCTCCCCGCGGCCGGAGGTCGACGTTGTGTCCTTCCTGGCCGGCGGCACGGACGCCACCGGCCGGTTCGCCGGGCGCTGGCCGGATGCGGCGCCGATGCCGTGGGCGCGCCCACTCGCGGGCGCCGTGGTGATCAGTTCGTGGGGGACGACGAGCACGGCGCGCACGCCCCCGTAGGCGGACGGTGCCAGCGACACCTGGAAGTCGTACTCCTGCGCCAGACGCCCCACCACGGTCAGGCCGAGGCGCGGGGCCTCGCCGAGGTCGTTGAGGTCGATGCCCTCACGCGCGGTCTCGAGCATGTGCTCGGCACGCGTGCGGGCCTCCTCGCTCAGTCCGAACCCGCCGTCCTCGATCTCGACGGCTATGCCCGCGTGCACCTCGCCCGCCGTCAGGTGGACGCGGGTCTGCGGCGGCGAGTAGCAGGTGGCGTTGTCCAGCAGCTCGGCCAGCGCGTGGATCAGCGGCTCCACCGCGCGTCCCATGACGGCGACCTCGGCGACCGAGTGCAGCGAGACCCGCTGGTAGTCGGCGATCCGCGACATGGCGCCCCGCAGCACGCTGTAGAGCGGCACGGGCTGGCTCCACTGCCGGCCCGGCCTGGCACCGCCGAGTACCGCGATGGTGTCGGCGAGCCGGCTGATCAGGGCGTTGCTGTGGTCCAGGCGCAGCAGGTCGGCGAAGAACTCGCGGCTCTGGCCGTGCCGCTCCTCCATCTCCCGCAGGTCGGTCGCCTGGCGGTGCACGATGGCCTGGACGCGGCGGGCGATGTTGACCACGCCGCGCTGCGCGGAGTCGCGCAGCGACTCCTCGGCCCGCACCGCCTCGACCACCGAGCGCACCAACTCGTGGTGTGCCGCCTCGAACTCGGCCCCGAGGCCGGTAGCGGGCCCCGCGGACGCGGCCGAGCGCACCACGTTCTCGGCGAACTCGCCCCGGCGCAGCGCCTCCACCGCTTCGGGCAGCCGCTCCTTGGCCAACCGCACGGTCGCGGCCTCCTGCTCGTGCAGGTGCCGCTGGAGGGTCGCCTGGTGCTCCGCGTACTGGCTCCGCAGCGCCTCCAGCGCCCGCCCTCTGCGGGACAGTTCGGCGGTGGTGAGCGCGACGGCGGCGGTCCCGACGGCCCCGCACCAGATGACCGCGGAGCGCGCGTCGCCGGGGACCTGGGTGGCCGCGACGGCCGTGGCGACGGCCATGGCGAGCGCGGGGAGCCACCACATCCAGGGCGGCGCGGACCGTTGTCCTCCGGGCGACGAACCCGTGCGCATCATCAGCGTCCTCAAATCGTTCGACGGACTGGGCAAAGAGGCGATGTGGGCAGCAGCGAGTGCACCTCCGGTCGCCGACGGGCTCGCCCCACCGTTTTTGGGACCCGCGCAGAACTGGACGTGACCGGAGACCCGGTGACGCACCGTCATGCCGAGTCGCAGGCAGCATAACCGGAATGGATCACCGCCGGACAAGCGAGGTCCGTTCGCGGTGTGCGGCCCGCCGCACCCGGCGCGGCGGGCACGCCTTCACGCCACCGCGCGGTCCCCGTGCCGCCACCGGCTCACGGCCCCACCGCGCGCGCCCGCCTCACGCGCCCCCCTGCTCATGCCCCGCCTTACGCGCCCCCCTTAGCTCATGCCCCGCCTCATGCCCCGCCTCATGTGCCGTCGTCGCGGCACCCGCCCGCGGCGATGCCCATCCGGTCGACCGCGGGCGGGCCGGTCAGGGCCGGGGGTTGGTGCGGTGCCAGCGCGGACGTGCCTCACCGCCGCGGCGGCCTGCGACGGACGCGCAGCGGGGGCACACCCGCTGGACGCGGTCCGCCGCTCCTCCGGAGTCGGGAAGGATGTCGGGCCACGCGACGTGCGCGAACCGTGTCAGCCTCGACCGGCTGAGCGAGAGGCCGCACACGGTCTGGTTCAGGCCCTGTTCCCAGGCGTGCACCTCGCCTCCGGGCAGTCGGCGGCCGTCCTCGTCGTCCACCCACTGCCCCGACGCGGCGACCGCGTACCGCTTCGTCGCTGCCATACCTGCTCGTGCTCCCTCCCGACGTGGCCGGCCCGGTGCGCGTGTACCCCTCCTCGAACGCGTCAGCGGGTGACGACGTGCCGCTCATCCGGAACGCAGTGGGTCATGGTGAGGCCGGTGACGTCCCGCGCCGGGTTGCTGCCCAGGTGGGCCAGTCGCTCACGGTCCTCCTCCGTCAGGTCTTGGCCGACCAGCGGCTCCAGGTGGGAGACGTCGTGCGGGCCGATCCCCAGCCCCTCGCCGACGCGGAGGCCGAGTTCGTTCTCGACGAGCAGGAAGTGCCACACCATCCGTTCTTGGACCGTGCGGTCGGCCTGGGAGATCAGGTCGACGAAGTTCTTCACCAGGTCGTCGCGCTCCCAGTCCTCCAGCAGGCGGTACCGCTGTCCCGCCTGAAGGTAGTCGTTGGTGCGCGGAATGCGTTTGCGGGTGACGCGGCCCTGGATCTGCGGCCCTTCGTCGTCGGAGGTCGGATACTGGCTCTCGCGCAGTCCGCCCATGACCGACGGTTCGTAGTTGACCTCGGGATTCCCCGCGTGCGGATCCTGCTCGTACGCCATCATCCCGTCGCGCTGGTTGGTGTGCACGGTGGCGTTCTTGGCGCGGTTGACCGGAAGCTGGAGATAGTTCGGGCCGACACGGTAGCGCTGCGTGTCGCTGTAGGAGAAGGTCCGCCCCACGAGCATCTTGTCGTCGGAGAAGTCCAGGCCGTCGACGAGGACACCGGTTCCGAAGGAGATCTGCTCGTTCTCGGCGAAATAGTCCTCGACGGTGCGGTCGAGAACCATGCGGCCCACCGGCTTGGGCGGGAAGTCCTGCTCGGGCCAGGTCTTCGTGTCGTCCAGGGGGTCGAAGTCCAGCTCCGGATGGTCGTGGTCGTCCATCATCTGGACGAGCAGTTCCCACTCGGGGTGGTCGCCGCGGCGAATCGCCTCGTACAGATCCTTCGTCGCGTGCCCCAGTTCTGAGGCCTGGACGGCCGCCGCGTCGTCCTCGGTCATGCTGCGCACACCCTGTTTGGGCATCCAGTGGTATTTGACCAGGACGGTCTTCCCCTCGCCGTTCACCCATTTGTAGGTGTTGACGCCGAATCCCTGCATGTGCCGGTAGTCGGCGGGGATACCGCGCGGACTGAAGAGGTTGACGAGCATGTGCATCGATTCGGGGGTCTGGGACATGAAGTCGAAGATCCGGGCCGGCTTCTGCTCGTGCGAGACGGGGTCGGGCTTGAGCGCGTGGATGACGTCGGGAAACTTGATGGCGTCCCGGATGAAGAAGACACCCAGGTTGTTTCCCACGAGGTCCCAGTTGCCTTCCTCGGTGTAGAACTTCACCGCGAAACCGCGCGGGTCGCGGGTCGCCTCCGAGGAATCCCGGCCGCCGATCACGGTGGAGAACCGCACGGCCACATCGGTGCGCTTGCCGCGCTCCTGGAAGAGCTTCGCGCGGGTGTAGCGGCTGACGGGCTCCTCGCCCCAGCCGCCGTAACTCTCGAAATACCCGTAGGCGGTCGCGCCGCGGGCGTGCACCACCCGCTCGGGAATGCGTTCCCTGTCGAAGTGGCTGATCTTTTCCAGGAACTGGTAGTTCTCCAGCGTGGCAGGGCCGCGCGCGCCGACCGTCCGCTGGTTCTGGTTGTCGTAGACCTTGTGGCCCTGCCGGTTGGTGAGCACCGGGCGGTCGTCATCGGGTGCGGATCCCTGGCTGGCTACGTCTGTCACTGCTCTTGGGTCCCTTCAGCACACAAAGGCGCTCGGTCCGCGCCGCGGAGGAGAACTCGGGTGGACAGGGGTACCCGTTCGGGCGGCGGTGCCACAGACCTCACCGCATTGGCGCACTCGTTCGGCCCACGCGCTCCGAGAGGCCCGTCGGCGGGGAAGCCGACAGCGCTCAGGGGGCTTCGGCGGGCCGGACGGCCGAAAAGCCCGCGTCCAGAACGCGGCAGGTCTCCTCCAAGAGCCGTTCCCGCTCGGCTTCACCGCTGTCCCCCGTACGCATCGTCACGGTGAGCGCGGCGACGGCGGTGACGGCGCCGAGGCGCACGACATGGGAGTCCTCCGGCAGGCCGAGACGCGCGGCGATGCCCGCTTCGACGGCGCGGACGACCTTGCGGGTGAGCTGCGTGGCCTGCGCGGCCACGCCCGGGCTGTGGGCCATGACCTCGCGCACGACGGTGGCGCGGCTGCCGGGCTCGGGGGCGAAGGCGGTGGTCGTCATGGCCCACAGCGCGGCCCGTACGGCGCTTTCCGCCCTGGGTCTGTCCACGATGAGGCCGACGAGGTACGCGTCGTCGGAGGCGTCCCAGGCGAGGAAGGCCTCGTCCTTGGTCGCGAAGTGGTTGAAGAACGTGCGGCGGGAGACTCCGGCGTCGGCGCAGATGTCGTCGATGGTGACCTGGTCTCTGCCGCGCCGGCCGGCCAGCTTGGTCGCCGAGTCCCGCAGGCGGGCGGTGGTCGCCCGCTTCCTGTACTCGCGCTGGCTCGGCGCCTGTCGTCGCGATGCGCTCACGCTTCCGTCCCGTCGGAGTCGCCCAGCAGGGTTTTTGCACTCATTGCACTGTCCAGAGTACCCTCCACCGGAGAGTGCAATGAGTGCACTCCAGACGCCCTGGTGGGTGCAGTCAGTGCATCGTTCGTGGTGGAACGGCCGGGCCCGGTCCCTCACCGGGAGTTTGGGCTTCGCCCGGGACCGGCCGCGCCGCCCCGGACTCGGGGCGCCACTCGGGGCCGGTGCCGCCGACCCCCGAAGAGAAGGGCACAACATGACCGAATACGCGTTCAAGGAAGCCGGCCGCGAGCTGTCCAACTGGGGACGCTGGGGCGAAGAGGACGAGCTGGGTACCCTCAACTTCGTGACCCCGAAGACGGTCAAGCAGGCCGTCGAGGCCGTGCGGACCGGCCGACGGTACGAGTTGAGCATCCCGGTGGGCTCCACAGGACCGCAGACCGGCTGGATGCGGCGGATCAACCCCGTCCACACCATGACGGTCACCCCGCACGACTTCACCGCGCCTGAGGGGCTCGTCATCAGCGACGACTTCATCTCCATGCCCCTCCAGTCCGGGACCCAGCTCGACGGCCTCACCCACGTCGGATACGACGGCTCCTTCTACAACGGGGTGCCGGTCGAGACGGTCGCCCCGGCCCGCGGAGCGACCCGCAACGCCATCGACGCCACACTCCCCGGCTTCGCCGGGCGCGGGGTCCTCCTCGATGTCGCAGGACTCGACGGCGGGGAATGGCTGGAGGCCGGCCGCGCCGTCACCGTGGCCGACCTGGAGCGCGCCGAGGAAACCTGCGGCACCCGGCTCAGGAGCGGTGACGCCCTGCTCGTGCGCACCGGCTGGATGCGCAAAGGGCTGGCCCAGGGCTGGGACGGCTGGCTGGACGCCGAGCCGGGACTCGCCCCGGAGTGCGCTTCGTGGATCCACGAGCGCGAACTGGCGATGGTGGCGGCCGACAACTGGGGGGTCGAGGTCCAGCCCGCCACCGACGGTCTCGTGCCGCTGCACGCCATCCTGATCAGGGACATGGGCATGATGCTCGGCGAGATCTGGAACTTCGAGGAGCTCGCCGCGGCCTGCCGCACCGACGACACCTGGGACTTCTTCCTCACGGCCACCGCCTTGCGCGTCACCGGCGGTGTCGGCTCCCCCGTCAGCCCGGTCGCGATCCGCTGAAGTACGCGGAGCCGGGCGCGGCGCCCGYGGCGGGGCTGCCCGGTGGCGGGGGGCGGCGGCCGGGGCCCGGGCACGGGCCGACCACGGCCGGCGCGCACGGGCGCCCGCGGTCCGCCTCCTCGGCCGGACCCTGCCGCCGATCCCTGCCACCCCCCCCCGCCACCGGGCCGGTGGCCGCTGTCAGGACCCGTCCGCCGCCACCCCGCGGGCCACGCCGACATCGTGCGGGAACTCGTCGACGGCGCCACCGGGATGCGGGACGGGAACGACAACATGCCGCCGGCTGACCGGGCCTGGTGGGAGAAGCACCGTCACCGTCTGGAGCAGGTGGCCCGCGGGGTGGCGGCGGACGGGTCCTGACAGCGGCCACCGGGCAGCCCCGCCACGGGCGCCGCGCCCGGCTCCGCGTAC
>NZ_JASKYT010000569.1:0-3475 GCF_041028275.1 Streptomyces sp. PU-14G | reverse complement strand
GGGTGGTTGTTGGTCGTCGTCATGGAGTGAGTGTGGGGCGGGGACACTTCGGGCTCGGTGGAAGTGTCCGGCGGTCAGGGTGGAGCCCATGAATACGGTGCGCATTCCTGGTGGTGCACGGGAGGACTCCTCCTCCGTGCACCGGTCCTGGTGGGTTCTCGGCGTGATGTGTGCCGGGATGTTCCTGGTGCTGCTCGACGTGACTGTCGTCAATGTGGCGCTGCCCTCGATCGGAGGTGCACTCGGGGCGGGTCCTGGGGCGGTGCAGTGGGTGGTGGACGCCTATGCCGTGGCGATCGCGGCGTTGCTGCTGGGAGGGGGCGCGGTCAGCGACCGGATGGGGCACCGGAGGGTCGTGCTGGCGGGACTTGCGCTGTTCGGTGTGGCGTCGGCCGGGTGTGCGCTGGCGCCCGGTTCCGAAACGCTTGTCGCGGCCCGTGCGGCACAGGGCGCGGGAGCCGCACTGCTGCTGCCCGGCAGTCTCGCGGTGATCAGCGACACCTTTCCCGACCGCGCGGCCCGCGCTCGTGCCCTGGGGGTGTGGGCAGGGGTGTCGTCGCTGGCGCTGCCCGCCGGTCCGCTGCTGGGCGGGCTGCTGGTCCAGAGCGGGGGGTGGCGGCTGATCTTCTGGATCAATGTGCCCGTTGTGGCGGCCGCTTCGGCTGCTGTCCGCCGACTGGTCTCCGACGATGGCGGGCGTGCCGCGGGGCGCACCGACTGGGCCGGTGCGGGGAGTGCCGCGCTGACGCTGGCCGCCGTGGTCTTCGCCGTCATCGACATGGGGCACCACGGGCCGCGTCCGCTGGGAGTGTGCGCGGGGATCGTCGCGGTGATGGCCGGTGGCGGGTTCGTCCTGCGGGAGCGGCGTGCGTCCGCGCCGATGCTGCCGCTCGTGCTGTTGCGGACGCCTGCCTTCGCCGGTCCTCATGTCGCTGCCCTGGTGATGAACATGGTGGCGAACGGAACGCTTTTCGTGGTGACGTACTACCTGCAGACGGTGCAGCACCGTTCGGCGCCTGCGGCGGGAGTGGCGCTGCTGCCGCTGTTCGTGCCCCTCGCCGTGCTGGCGCCGGTCGCCGGGCGACTGACCGCGCGTCACGGGCCGCGGTTGCCCCTGCTCGTCGGTGGCTGTGCCGCCGCGTGCGGGTGCGTCGCCCTGTTGCTGCTGCGGGCCGACAGCGGGGTGCCGGCGCTCCTGCCCGGCCTGGTCGGTCTCGGGGTCGGTACCGGGCTCTCCACGGCCGCCGTGGTCGCGGCTGCGGTGGGTGCGGTGCCCGCGGACCGCTCGGGGCTCGCCAGCGGAGTCAACAACGCCTCCCGGCAGACGGGAACCGCCCTGGGCGTCGCCGTCTTCGGCGCGGTGGCCGGGTCGCCGCGTGATCCGGAGGCGTTCACCGCCGGGGTGCGCCATCTGGGGGTGCTGGGGGCGGCGTTGTGGGTCGTCGCACTCGTCGTGACAGTGAGGACAGTTCCGCGGCGCCACATCTGACGCACGTGCGGGCAGTGGTGTGCGTCGGAGCCGCGCTCGGCCCTCGCCCCGGTACGGAGGGCGGTTCGCCGCCGGCCCTCGCCCCGCCAGCGCTGTCCGACAGGGACGGACAACCGGGCAGGGACCGATGACCGGGCAGGGACCGATGACCGGCCTAGGACCGATGACCGGCCTAGGACCGATGACCGGCCAAGGACCGATGACCGGGCAGGAACGGGTGGCCGGGCAGGGGCGGGTGGCCGGGCGGGGACGCCCGTTCGGCCGGTTCGAGCCGTTCGGCCGCGGTAACGCCCGCGGGAGCGAAGGCGCGGCCGGCCTCATCCTGTGCCCCGTGCGCGCGTGCTCTCCCGGGGGCCGAGGTTGTGGAGGATCGTCGAGTGCAGGGCCGCGTGCAGGGCGGCGGCGGGCGTCAGGGACGCCGCCGGGGTGCAGGGAACCGCCCAGTGGGGGCCCGGTGGGTGCAGGCGGCTGCTGGGCGGCACGGTCACCCAGCTCGCCGTCCCGAGGACCTGGACGGCGGCGAACTCGTTGAAGGACCAGTCGCGGGCGGTGTCCGGCTCGATGAGCCAGTAGAGCCTGCTGCCGTACGGGTCACGGATAACGGCTCCGGAGGAGGGGCCGAGCCGTGCCAGTACGCCCTCGCCCAGGTAGGCGGGGACCCGTACGGCGTCCCACCACTCCCCCGCGGGTAACAGCACGGCATCCAGGCCCTTCGGCAGCGGCCACCATACGGTCACGGCTTCTCCTGTGCGTCCTGCGCGTCCAGTGCGTCGTATGCATCCTGTGCGTCGTGCGACGCAACGCGCGTCTGTCGCGCGTTGGCGGCACTCGGAGTCGGGGACGGCGCCCAGGGGCGCCGAACCGTGGCTCCGCCGACCCTCGGGGTGCCGGCGGTTGCCGCACCGGCAGCGCCCCTCGTGTCGTGACGGGCTCAGCCTGCCGCGACGAGGACGGGAGAAGTGTCACCAATCAGTGACACTTTGATCGCACACCGTAGTTGCCTCGCCCGAAGTTCCGCCGTACGTCTGCCCGATGGGCCCGCATCGGCGTCCCTGTGCGCGCCTCACAGGCCCAGCCAGGCGGCCATGTTGTCGAGGGAGTCCGGAGTGCGGCGACGCTGGGCCACCAGTCCGTTGATGGTCTCGCGGGCACCGGGGTGGTAGCGCGTCTGCTCGGGCGCCAGTTTGCGCGCCGTCATGACGGACTCCAGAGCGGCGTCGCAGCGCCCCGTCTCCATCTCGGCGCGGGCGCGGTCGACGTAGAAGTGGGCGCGTCGCGACATGGGCCAGCCGTGCGGCAACCGCACCTGCCGGGACTTCTCCAGCGCCTTGCCGTAACGCCGCATCTCCACCTGGGCGGAGACCTCGTGCACGGTGACGTTGGCCGGCCCGAAGCTGAGCCAGTGGACCCGCGAGGCCTCACCGGTGCGTTGCGCGTACGCGGCGGCTTCGCGCAGGTGGCCCTCGACGGCGTTCGCGTCGTGTGCGCGGGCCGCGATGACGCTCGCCCCCAGGTGCAGCTGGCCCCGTACGGCGAGGGTCTCCCGTGCTTCCCGCTCGGTGCCGTCGGTTTCCGAGAGGGCCCTGTGGCCTGCTTCGATGAGCCGCAGCCCGACGGTGTGCTCGCCTTCACGGAAGTAGGTCAGTGCGCGCATGTACTGGCGTACGGCGGCCAGCCGCGGGTCGGAGCCGCGTTCGGCGGCCCAGCCGAGCCGGTCGAGAGCGATGGTCGCCAGGTCGTAGAAACCGAGCTTGGTGGCGATGTCGTGCGCCGTGCGGTAGGCCGACCCGAGCGTTTGCCAGAGCACCGTACTGGGGGCCCGGTGTGCGGCGGAGGTGACTTCCGCGATGAAGGCGGGAAGTGCGCTTCCCGCCTTGCTCAGCTGGGTGGCGCGCACCATGCGGCACAGGTCGTCGGCGCGGGCGGCGAGTTCGGCAGTGCGGATCCCGTTTCCGCCGTTCCCGTTCCCGTCCCTGACCCCGACCC
>NZ_JASKYT010000568.1:0-3275 GCF_041028275.1 Streptomyces sp. PU-14G | reverse complement strand
GCGGCGACGCTCCCAGCGCACCGCCTGGGCCTCCCGCCATCTGCACCGCTTCATGACCACCCGGCACCACCGCACCCGCGACGCCCTGCTCCGGGTGCTGCCCTGAGAGCACCGCGCGCCGGGGCGGGCCGTGCACGCGCCCAGCGCACCGCCTGGGCCTCCCGCCATCTGCACCGCTTCATGACCACCCGGCACCACCGCACCCGCGACGCCCTGCTCCGGGTGCTGCCCTGAGAGCACCGCGGTTCCGGCGACCGCGGACGGGGGGCGCGGTCGCCGGAGGAGAGGGAAAGCAGAAGAGGGCGAGGCGGGAGAAGGGGAGAGGGCGGGAGAAGGCCGGGTCAGGCGCCGTGTTCCGGCACGTGGTCGTGGGCGGTGGGCGCGCCGCCGGGTGACGAGGCGAGGGCGGCGGCCGGTGTCACCGCGCGCAGGTTGCGGATCGCGGGGACCGCGAGCAGGGCCGCGCTGACCCCGATCATGACGAAGCCGCCCGCGAGGAGCACCGTCCGGCCGCCGAACAACTGCGCGGCAGGCCCGGCGAGCGCCTGACCGACCGGCATCATCGCCAGCGAGCCGGCCACCTCGTAGGCGTGGATCCGGTTCAGAACCTCCCCCGGCACCTGGGTCTGCACGCTGGTCGACCACATCACGGCCCAGATGCCGCCGCCCAGGCCCCACATGGCGGCGGCCACCATCATGACGCCCGGCGGCAGCGCCAGGCCGACTGCGGCCGGGTAGAGGCAGCAGATGAGCAGCGCGAAGGATCCGGCGCGCAGCTGCCGCACGGGACGGAAGCGGAGGGCCAGCAGTCCGCCGAGCGCCGTGCCCCCGCCGAGCGCCGAATTGACCAGGCCGTACACGCCGGGGCCGTCGGCGGGGATGATCTCGGAGGCGGTCAGGGGCACCAGCGGCCCCGAGACCGTGACCATGTAGACCATCCAGATGACGATGACGCTCCACATCCAGGTGCGCGCCTTGAACTCCCGCCAGCCCTCGACCAGGTCCGCGCGGTAGGTGGGGCGCTCGGCCCGCGGCGCCTGTGCGGGGAGCCGCAGCAGCGCGAGACAGGCGGCGCTGAGCGCGTACGTGGCGGCGTGCGCGACGAACACGCCGCCGGGGGAGAAGGAGCCCACCAGCGCACCGGCCACCGCGGGCCCGAGCAGCATCGCCAGCGACTCGGCGGTGCCGATCAGCCCGTTGGCGCCCTGCACGTCGGAGGCGACGCGGGGGATGGTGCTGGCGACGCCGGGTTGGAAGAGGCCCGCGCAGATGCCGTTGACCGCGCCGATCGCACACACCTGCCACAGCACCACGTGCCCGGTCAGGAACAGCCCGGCCATCAGGCCCTGGGTGCACACCCGCACCAGGTCGGACGCGATCATCAGGGCGCGGGTGTTGAACCGGTCGCAGAAGACGCCGCCGAAGATGACGAATCCCGCCAGGAACACCGTCAGCGAGGCCAGCGCCGCACCGATCGCTCCGGGACCGTGACCCTGCTGGATCAGACCGGCCGACAGCGCCAGGGGCAGCATCGCGTCGCCGA
The DNA here is from genome assembly GCF_041028275.1 of Streptomyces sp. PU-14G. Classification (NCBI taxonomy): domain Bacteria; kingdom Bacillati; phylum Actinomycetota; class Actinomycetes; order Kitasatosporales; family Streptomycetaceae; genus Streptomyces; species Streptomyces sp. PU-14G. Next base: position 1,732 of record NZ_JASKYT010000568.1, on the reverse strand, counting down.
GCTTGGCGACGGCCCGGCCGGTGAAGAAGAGAACGAAGTTACGGGAGCGCAAGGAGGCCGTCTGGGCACCGGGAGAGGTCACGGCCCCCCAGTCTGGTCCAGACCATCGCGCCCGGCGAGTGATTTTCGCTCCCGAGCCGAAGCCTCCCGAAGGAGACACTCGTTCACTCGCGTGGTTTTGGTGTCCCCTTCGCACGCGCTTCGTTGGTCCGGACGTCCGTGGGGGACGGACAGCAGCCAACGCGCCGGAACAGTCACACAGGAACGGGGACGCCATGTCACGGGGCGCACGGGGTACGACGGCAGCAGGCGGCGGGGCACCGCGCGCCGCGGCGGGGCGCGCGACCCGGTTGGCGCGCGCCCTCGCGGTGGGGCTCGCGCTGCTGTGCGCGGCACCCGCCGGGTGCGGCGTCATGGACGACGCGAAGCCGCCCGAGGACGCCATCCAGGTGAAGCCCGCGGACGGGGCGGACGACGTGCCGACCGACGCCCGCGTCGAGGTGTCCGTGCCCGAGGGGAAGCTGCGCAGCGTGCGGATGGAGCGCAAGGGCAAGGACGCCGGGCGCCCCGTCCCCGGACGCTTCTCGTCCGACCGGCGCAGCTGGCGCCCGGTGCCCGCCACCGACGCGGACGCCGCCGAACGCCCGGGCGGGCAGCGCTCCTCCAAGACGGTGCTGGAGCTGGCGAGCACCTACGTGGTGGACGTGGTGGCCGTCGACGGGGAGGGGGACCGGGTGATCCGGCACGCGACCTTCTCCACCCGGGTGCCGCCGCACCGCTTCGTCGGCTACTTCCGCCCCGAGCACAACCAGACCGTCGGCACCGCGATGATCGTCTCGCTCGACTTCAACCGTTCCATCGCCGACAAGGCGGCCGTCGAGCGCGCGATCAGCGTCACCTCGCAGCCCCGGGTGCCCATCGCCGCGCACTGGTTCGGCAACAACCGCCTCGACTTCCGGCCGCGCACCTACTGGAAACCCGGCACGGAGGTCACCCTCGACCTGCGGCTGCGCGACGTGCGGGCGGCTCCCGGCGTCTACGGCACGCAGCGCAAGAAGGTGCGTTTCACCATCGGCCGCGACCAGCGCAGCGTCGTGGACGTGGAGCGCCGCACGCTGACCGTCCAGCGCGGTGGCCGTACCGTCGAGAAGCTGAAGATCACGGCGGGGACCAAGAAGAACCCCACCTACAACGGCAGAATGGTCGTCAGCGAGAAGTTCGACGAGACCCGGATGAACGGCGACACCGTCGGTTTCGGCGACGAGTACGACATCAAGGACGTGCCGCACGCCATGCGGCTGACCCGCAGCGGCACCTTCCTGCACGGCAACTACTGGGCCCCCAAACGCACGTTCGGCCAGAAGAACACCAGCCACGGATGCATCGGCCTGGCGGACAAGCGCGGCGGTGACGACAAGTCGCCCGCCGGGCGGTTCTTCGGCCAGTCGCTCGTCGGCGACCTGGTGACCGTGCGCAACTCCCACGACAGCACCGTCAAGCCGGACAACGGGCTCGGCGGCTGGAACATGTCCTGGCGCGAGTGGGTGGCCGGCTCCGCCCTGAAGTGACCACCCGCGGGGCCCGGCGCCCCTGACCCCCGTCGCCACGGGTCCGGGCTCCCCCCCCCCCCCCCCCCCCCCCCCCCCCCCCCCCCCCCCCCCCCCCCCCCCCCCCCCCCCCCCCCCCCCCCCCCCCCCCCCGTTCTTCGGCCAGTCGCTCGTCGGCGACCTGG
>NZ_JASKYT010000567.1:0-2874 GCF_041028275.1 Streptomyces sp. PU-14G | reverse complement strand
CCCCCGCGGCGCCCGGTACCGCGAAGGGCGCGCCCCCGCCCCGCCGTCCCGCTGGCGGCGGGCTGTCCGACCCGCGCCGGCTGGTGGGCTCGCTTCCGGTGGCGCTGCGCAAGCTGGACCCGCGGACGATGGCCAAGACGCCTGTGATGTTCGTCGTCGAGGTCGGCTCGGTGGTCACCACGGTGCTCGCCGTCCTCCACCCGGGCGACTGGTTCGGCTGGGTCATCACCGGCTGGCTGTGGCTGACCGTGCTGTTCGCCAATCTCGCCGAGGCCGTCGCCGAGGGGCGCGGCAAGGCCCAGGCCGACACCCTGCGCCGGACCAGGACCGAGAGCGTCGCCCGTCGGCTGACCGGGGAGGGCGGCGAGGAGGCGGTCCCAGGCGCCGCGCTGCGCGTCGGCGACCGCGTGGTCTGCGAGGCCGGGGACGTGATTCCGGGGGACGGCGACGTGATCGAAGGGGTCGCCTCCGTCGACGAGTCCGCCATCACCGGTGAGTCGGCCCCCGTCATCCGCGAGTCGGGCGGCGACCGCTGTGCCGTCACAGGAGGCACGAGGGTGCTCTCCGACCGCATCGTCGTGGCGATCACCACCAGGCCGGGCGAGAGCTTCATCGACCGGATGATCTCGCTGGTGGAGGGCGCGGCCCGGCAGAAGACGCCGAACGAGGTGGCCCTCAACATCCTGCTGGCCTCGCTCACCGTCGTCTTCCTCCTGGCCGTCGTCACGCTCCAGCCGTTCGCGCGCTACGCGGGAGCCGAACAGTCCCTCACGGTGCTGGCCGCGCTGCTGGTCTGCCTCATCCCCACCACCATCGGGGCGCTGCTGTCGGCCATCGGCATCGCCGGCATGGACCGGCTGGTGCAACGCAACGTCCTGGCCACCTCGGGGCGCGCGGTGGAGGCCGCGGGGGACGTGTCCACCCTGCTGCTCGACAAGACCGGCACCATCACGCTCGGCGACCGCCACGCCGCCGCCCTCGTCCCCGTCGGCGGCGCCACCGAGGCGGCGCTGGCCGAGGCCGCGCACCTGTCCTCGCTCGCCGACGAGACGCCCGAGGGCCGCTCCGTCGTCGCCCTGGCCGAGCAGCGGTACGGGGTGCGGGGCAGGAACGAGGGCGAGCTGAAGGACGCCGCCTGGGTGCCGTTCACCGCCCGTACCCGGATGTCGGGGGTGGACCTCGAAGGACCGGACGGCCGCCGTGTGCGGGTGCGCAAGGGCGCTGCCGCCGCCGTCCGCGCCTGGGTCGAACAGCGCGCCGGAGAAGCCGGGGACGCCGGGAACACCGGGGACGCCGGAGAACACGGGGACGCCAGGGATGCCGTGGACGCCGGGAACACCGGGGACGCCAGGGATGCTGTGGACGCCGGGGATGCCGCAAGCATCGGGAACACGGAGGACACCGGGATCGCCGGGAACGGCGGGAACGCCGGGGGCGAGGTGGACCGCGTGGTGCGGGACATCGCCGAGGCCGGTGGCACCCCGCTGGTCGTCGGCGTCGAGGACGCGGACGGCCCGCGCGTGCTCGGTGTCGTCCACCTCAAGGACGTCGTCAAGGACGGAATGCGCGCACGCTTCACCGAGCTGCGTCGCATGGGCATCAGAACGGTCATGATCACCGGCGACAATCCGCTGACGGCCGAGGCCATCGCTCACGAGGCGGGCGTCGACGACTTCCTCGCCGAGGCCACACCCGAGGACAAGATGGCGCTCATCCGCCGTGAGCAGGCCTCGGGACGGCTCGTCGCCATGACCGGCGACGGCACCAACGACGCGCCCGCTCTCGCCCAGGCCGACGTCGGAGTCGCCATGAACACCGGGACCTCCGCCGCCAAGGAGGCCGCCAACATGGTGGACCTGGACTCCGACCCCACCAAGCTCATCGAGATCGTGGAGATCGGCAAACAACTGCTGATCACCCGTGGCGCGCTGACGACGTTCTCCCTCGCCAACGACGTCGCCAAGTACTTCGCCATCATCCCGGCGATGTTCGCCACCGCCTATCCCGGACTGGACGCGCTCAACCTGATGCGGCTTGCCTCACCGCAGTCGGCGATCCTCTCGGCCGTGATCTTCAACGCCCTGATCATCGTCGCCCTGGTGCCGCTCGCCCTGCGCGGTGTGCGGTACCGGCCGCTGAGCGCCGACCGCATGCTGCGGCGCAACCTCGCCGTCTACGGCGTCGGCGGGCTCGTCGCCCCCTTCGCCGGCATCAAACTGATCGACCTGCTGCTGAGCGCCATCCCGGGAGTGAACTGACATGACGGCCACCCTCTCCCCGCGCAGGGCGGGACGGCTCGCGTGGGCCGCGTGCCGCGCGCTGCTCGCCCTGACCGTCGTCTGCGGCGTTCTCTACCCTCTGGCCGTGACGGGGGTCGCCCAGGCCGCCTTCCCCGACCGGGCCGACGGCTCACCCGTGCGGGCCGACGGAAGGGAGGTCGGTTCGGCGCTCGTCGGCCAGCACTGGAGTGGCCGCGCGTGGTTCCACGGCCGGCCCTCGCACTCGGACTACGACCCGCGCGCCACCGGGTCGGGTCAGCTGGGGGCGAGCGACCCCCGGCTGGTGCGGACGGTGCGCGAAACCCGGCGGGAGGTCGCCGACTACAACGGCGTGCCCGTCACCGCCGTCCCGCCCGACGCCGTCACCGGTTCGGGCTCCGCGATCGACCCCCACATCTCGCCGGAGTACGCCCGCATCCAGACCGCCCGCGTCGCGCGGGCCAACCACCTGACACCGGGGTCCGTCCGGAAACTGGTGGACGCGCACACGGAGGGCCGCGACCTCGGCTTCCTGGGGGAGCCGCGGGTGAACGTGCTGAAGCTCAACGTGGCGGTGCGCGAGGCGGCGACCGCGGCCCGCTGACCCGCCCTCCGC
>NZ_JASKYT010000566.1:0-3150 GCF_041028275.1 Streptomyces sp. PU-14G | reverse complement strand
CTCCTCGAACGTCGCCTGCCCCGCCCGGGTGGACAGATCCAGCAGCGGCGAGCGCTTGCCCAGGCCCGTGTCCGCGTGCGTGCCGGGGAACTCGGGCCGCTCCGGTGCGTCGATGCGCAGCACGTCGGCGCCCAGTAGCGCCAACGTGCGGGCTGCGGGGACTGCGCGTTCTGGATCTCACCCGGGTGCTCGCGGGGCCGCGTCCAGACCGCTCACCGACACCAGGGGGGCCGCCGCGACGGCAGCCCGCTGCGGGTGGGACGCCCACTCGTCGGGGGTGCGGACGGCTACCGCCAGACCGCCCTGGCGGTACACGACCTCCTCGACATCCCGCGCCCGACGGCTCGCCAACTCCGTGGCCACCCTCCCCGCCGCCGCCTCGTCCTCGGCCGGGCCGTGGTCCGGCATGCCCAGCGCGGACAGCAGGCGGGCGCGGTGGTGCGGGTAGTTGGCGTGCGTGCGGACCCAGCCGTCGGCGGTACGCCAGAAGCGCGACAGCGGCGCGAAGGCGGCCGGACCGTGCCCGTCGACGCGGACCAGCCGGTCGCTGTGGAAGGCCGTGGCCACCGCGCCCTCGTCGACACGGACGGGCGGCAGCAGCGCGCTGCGCGCCCGTACGCAGGAGAACTCGGCCGCGGCCAGCGAGCAGACGGCGACCGTCGCGGAGGCCAGTTCCCGCACGGGCAGCGCGGACGGGAGCAGCCCGGGGCGGTGCTCGTACGAGACGCGTCCCAGCAGAGCGGGGTCACCGCCCAGCGCGGCCCACGCCTGAGCCGCCCCTGACGGGTTGCGGGACCGCCGATCCCCGGCGGAGTCCTGCTCGGACGCCGGTTCCGAGAGGCCGGAGGCAGCATCGCCCCCTGGACCGGACGCACCGGCGGCGAACACGGCGGACGCCGACCCGCCCGGTTCGAACCCGGTGTCGAACTGTCCGGCGCTCGCGGAGCCGCGCGCGGAGAAGTCCCCAGGCGACGCGGGCTTCCCAGCCGCAGAAAACTGATCCATAGCACGCATTTTCACACCCGAAGGCACCGAAGGCACTGAAGGTACCGAAGGCCGGGGCGGCGGAGCGGGGGCGGCCCCAGGCCGCAGGCGGCCCGTCGCCGGGCGAGCCGAGGCAGCGGTCCGGAACGGGAACTCCAGCGCAGCACACGGCCCAGGGCACCGCACCACCCTTCCGGGTGCCCGCCCGAGGGGGAAGCCGCGCGAGAAGGCCGCGGTCCGCGCGCAGGGATTACTCCGTGTGGGTGCCCTCCGCGCTCGCTGCGGCCTCCCCGGAGGCCGCAGGACCGGGTGAGCCGCGTGGCCGGGGCGGGCGGCGCGGTCGGGGCGGTCCGCGCGGCCGGGCTCGGCGTTCGCTGTCGAGTTCCGCCATGAGCACGGCCGGATACCGCTCGCCGCGCACCGCACCGCGGCCCCGTCCACGCCGCGGGCTTCGGGCCTCTCACCTGCGCGCCCGCCGCAGGGCTCCCTTGGCGAGCTTTCCCGTGGGGGTGCGAGGAAGGCGGTCGGTGAACTCCAGCGAGCGGGGCACCTTGTATCCGGCGAGATGCTCCCGCAGGTACGCCAGCAACTCGCCTTCAAGCCCCGGACCCGCCGGCTCCCCTGGCCTCGCCTGACCCGGTGGGCCCACCGGACCCGGCGGCTCGGCTTCGACGACCGCGTGCACCGACTCGCCCATCTCCGGATCCGGCACGCCGATCACGGCCACGTCGGCGACCTTCGGATGCAGAGCGAGACAGTCCTCGATCTCCTGCGGGTAGATGTTCACGCCGCCCGAGATGATGGTGAACGCCGCACGGTCGGTGAGGAAGAGATAACCGTCCTCGTCGAGGTGGCCGATGTCCCCCGTCGTCGTCCACGCCGGATGCAGCGGATGCCGGGCCTCGGCTGTGCGGTCCGGATCGTTGTGGTAAGTGAAGGGCAATTCCTCGCGGGCGAAGTAGACGGTCCCGGTCGTCCCCGCCGCCACCTCCGTGCCGTCGTCCGCGCAGATCCTCACCTCGCCCAGCAGTCCGGACCTGCCGACCGAGCCCGGCTTGCGCAGCCACTCCTTCGGGGTGATGACGGTCAGTCCGTTGCCCTCCGTCGCGGCGTAGTACTCGTACAGGACGGGGCCCCACCACGCCATCATGCGGCGCTTCACCTCGATGGGGCACGGAGCGGCGGCGTGGATCGCCACCCGCAGCGAGGACACGTCGTAGCGCGCCCGCTCCGCCTCGGGCAGCTTCAGCATGCGCACGAACATCGTCGGCACCCACTGGCCGTGGGTGACGCGGTACCGCTCGATCAGCTCCAGCGCACCGGCGGCGTCGAAGGCGTCCATCAGCACCACCGTCCCGCCCACCGCGGTGACCACCGCACAGAAGCGCAGCGGCGCCGCGTGGTAGAGCGGAGCGGGGGAGAGGTAGACGGTCTCGGTGCCGAAGCCGTACAGACCGGAGAAGAGGGCAGCCAACGGGGAGGGCGAGTCGGTGATGTCGTCACCCGACAGGGGCGGCCGTATCCCTTTGGGGCGGCCCGTGGTTCCGGACGAGTAGAGCATGTCGGCGCCCCGGGGCTGGCGTTCGGGCGGCTTCGGCGAGGCGGCTGCCAGCACCCGCTCGTAGTCCTCGTAGGCAGCCGGCTGCGCCCGCAGTGCTGCCACGGGCCCGTATGCCAGCCGTTCCCTCACCTGCGGCGTACGCGGCACCAGCTCGGCAGCCAGTTCGGGCAGGGCCGCCGAGACGATCACCACCCGCGCGCCGCAGTCCCGCACGATGTAGGCGGCCTCGTCAGCCGTCAGGTGGCTGTTGACGGCGGTGACGTAGAGGCCCGAGCGCAGCGCCGCCCAGTAGACCTCCAGGCAGCGCGGGTCGTTGTCGGAGACCAGCGCCAGATGATCGCCGGGGGCCAGCCCCGCCGCGCGCACATGGTTCGCGAGCCGCAGGGAGCGCTCCTCCAACTCCCCGTAGGTGACCACTCGGCCCGTGCGGGCGACGATGACGGCGGGCTTGTCGGGCTGCGCGGACGCGTGGATCCCCGGATACATGGGCGGTGTCCCTCCGACGGGCCTGACAGGACATCAGCCAGTCTCGCGCCGTGGCGCTCCCGGGTCACTACCGCCGACAACCCGCCCGCGACCCCCCGGAGGCCTCTGCGTCCCCTGCC
>NZ_JASKYT010000565.1:0-2431 GCF_041028275.1 Streptomyces sp. PU-14G | reverse complement strand
GGAGGTGAGGGGGCCGGGAGTTGCCGCGCTAGGTGCCCGCGCCGGCCGGACGGCTTCCGCCCGCATGGCCGCCACCCGGGGTGACCAGACCGGACTCGTACGCCAGGACGACGGCCTGGGCGCGGCTGCCCAGGTCGAGCTTGGCCATGGTGCGGTTGAGATGCGTCTTGACCGTGGACTCGCTGATGACCAGGGCTTCGGCGATCTCGGGGTTGGAGAGACCGCCCGCGACCAGACGGAGCACGTCCACCTCCCTGCCGGTGAGCACCTCGAGGGTCTCGGGAGGCGGCGCGGCCTGGTCCACAGCCGGCGCGTACGCCTCGATGAGCCGGCGCGTGACACTCGGGGAGAAGAGCGTGTCCCCCTCCGCGACCGCGGCGACGGCGGCCAGCAGGCGCTGCGGACCGGTGTCCTTCAGCAGGAAACCGCACGCCCCGGCGCGCAGCGCCGCGTAGACGTACTCGTCGAGGTCGAACGTGGTCAGCACCAGGATGCGGGGGCGCGGCTCGCCGCTCTCCTCCAGGATGCGTTCGGTGGCGGTGATGCCGCTGGTGCCGGGCATCCGGATGTCCATGAGGATGACGTCAGGACGGTGTGCGGCGGCCAGCCGGACCGCCTCGTCACCGTCGGACGCCTCACCGACGACCTCCATCCCGGGCGCTGCCCGCAGCAGGGCGGCGACACCCGCCCTGATGAGCACCTGGTCGTCGACGACGAGCACCCTGGTCGTCACCGTGTTCGTCCCCCCTGCGCTGTCAGGGCTCTCAGGCGGGGAGGAACAGTCGCACCTCGAAACCGCCGTTCGCCCGGGGCCCGGCCTCCAACCGGCCCCCGTAGATCCTGGCGCGCTCCCGCATCCCAATCAAGCCGTGCCCGCTGGGCGGAGGCGAACCCGGGCCAGGCGGCACGGACTTCCGACGGCCGTCACCTGCCCCGGAACCGGAACCGGAACCGGAGCCGGAGCCGGAGCCGGAACCGGAGCCGGAACCGGAGCCGGACGATCGGGTAGACACGGAGGTCCCGAAGGGCGCGGAGGAACCAAAGGGCCCCGAAGACCCGGAGGTACCGGAGCTCCCGGAGGACTTGGAGGGGCCGGGATGGCCGGACGGCCCGGAGGGCAGCGGAGTTCGTCGGCCGTCGTCCGTGACGGTCACCGCCAGCCGGCGGGGTTCGTAGCTGACGACGACGGACGCCTGTGCGGGGTAGGCGTGTTTGATGACGTTGGTGAGCGCTTCCTGGACGACGCGGTAGGCACACTGGCCGAGCCCGGGCGCCAGGGCGCGCGGCTCCCCGGCCACCGTCACACGCACGGCAATGCCCGCTCCGCGGACGCGCTCCGCCAGTTCGGGCAGTTGGTCGAGCCCGGGCGCGGGGCCGAAGGCGGCGTCCGCGTCGCCGCGCTCGACGAGCCGCGCGTCACCGCCGTCGAGACGGTCGCCGTCTTCGATGCGCAATACCGCCAGGAGGCGACGCAGTTCGGCAAGAGCCTCCCCCGAGGTGTCGGAGATGGTGCCGAGGGCGCCTCGCGCGGTCTGCGGATCGGAGTCGAAGACGTATCCGGCCAGGCCCGCCTGGACGGATATCACCGACATGTGGTGTGCCACCACGTCGTGCAGCTCCCGGGCGATACGGACCCGCTCCTCGGCGACGGCACGGCGCTCGGCCCCGGCCCGCTCACGGCGCAGCTGTCCGGTCAGATCCGCCAGCTCGACGTTGCGCTGTGCCGACTTGCGCGCCAGATGCCCGAATCCGCAGATGACGCTGGTGTACAGCAGGCTCTGCCCGAACACGGTGGCCCAGGAGCTCTCCTGGCCCGTCGTCCCGGCGAAGTTCCACACTCCGGCCAGTAGCAGCGCGCACGGGAGCGCCGACCGCAGCGGGCGGGAGGAGGCGACGGTGTACAGCGCGAGGAGCGGCCCCAGGGTGTTGACGACGGGCCAGTAGTCCAGGGCGACGTACACGGTCCACACAGCGAGGACGCCGAGGCACAGAATGACCGGATTCCGCCGCCGGAAGGCGAGCGGCAGATTCACCGCACAGGTCAGCAGGACCCCCACCGTGTCCAGACCTGACCAGCCCATGGGGGTGCGGTCGTGGCCCAGCAGGAGGCTGACGGCCGTGATCGCGAGCGCGATGGCACCGTCGTAGGCCCACGCCGGTACGCGTTCGACCGCGCGGCGCAGCCGGGTCCAGGCCGTCGTGCTCAGCATCGTCGCAGCGTAGCCACCCATGCGGACGGTCAACATCCACCGGACGCGCTGTGTGGGTGCCGCGGTTTCTACCGCGCTGGTACGACGCCCGAGCGCCGCCTACCGCAGAAGGACAGGCTCCACTTACCGCCGTACGGTGACGACCGGACGGGCGCCCTCCGCGTACCTTCTGGTGCCAGGAAGAGCGCCACGTCCCGGGGGTCGGGGGAGGGAGGCTGCGG
>NZ_JASKYT010000564.1:0-3725 GCF_041028275.1 Streptomyces sp. PU-14G | reverse complement strand
GCCCCGCACCCCCTTCACCCACTGGTGGCGCAAGCAGCCCGGCCGAAAGCGGGCGAGTGGCACCCCCGTGGTCCTGTGGCCCGACACCTTCACCAACTACCTCTCGCCCGAGGCGGGTACGGCCGCGGTGCGGGTCTTCCAGGACGCGGGACTGCGCCCCGTCGTGCCGCCGAAGCAGGTGTGCTGCGGCCTGACGTACGTCTCCACGGGCCAGCTCGACCGCGCCCGCGCCGTCATGCGCCGCACCCTCGACCACATCGAGCCTGCCCTCGACGCGGGCCTGCCCGTCGCCGTGCTGGAGCCCCCGTGCGCGGCGGCCCTGCGCTCGGACGTCCCCGAACTGCTGGCCGACGACCCGCGCGCCGCGCGCCTGGCGCGGTCGGTGCGCACCTTCGCGCAGACCCTTCAGGAGCAGGCCCCCGACTGGAGTCCGCCCCGCATCGACCGGCCCGTGGCCGGCCAGACCCACTGCCACCAGCACGCGGTCATCGGTGACGCCGCCGACCGGCGCCTGCGCGAGCGCGCCGGTCTCACCGGCGACCTGTCCGGCGGCTGCTGCGGCCTGGCCGGCAACTTCGGCTTCGAGAAGGGCCACTACGCCGTCTCCGCGGCCTGTGCCGAGGACCAGCTCCTGCCCTCCCTGCGAGCCGCAGCCCCGGGCACGGAGGTCCTCGCGGACGGCTACTCGTGCCGCACCCAGATGGACCAACTGGGCGGCCACCGCAGCAGGCACCTGGCAGAGGTACTGGCCGCCCATCTGCACCGGCGAGCGGCGTCCGGCTCCGGCACGTGAGTCCGCGCGTCACCCCCTCGACCGGTGACGGCGCCGGGCGAGGGGGTGGAAGGCGGCCTGACGGCCCTACGCGTTCACCACGAAGTCGAACGTGCCCACCAGGCCGCCCCCGTTCTGCTGGACGTTCATCAGCAGCCGGGCGTCGAAGATGGGGTCGGTCTGGTTGCGCGGTTCGCCGGGGAAGTAGAGCTGGGTGGTGAGGACGGACTGGTGCGGGGCCTGCACCTTGACGTGCAGGTGCCGGGTGCGGCCCGGATACAGGCCCGGGTGCAGCGTGGCCAGTCGGAAGGAGCCGTCCGCGCCGGTGTACTGGTGGCCGCGGAAGCCGTAGCCGACGTTGTCGTAGGCGCCGTTCGGGTCGGCCTGCCACCAGTCGAGCAGCACGTCCGCCAGCGGCTCGCATCCGGTGCCGAAGACGAAGCCGCTGACGGTCAGCTCGGTCCCCTGGGTGCCGGGCGGGACGATCGCGTCGCGCTCGGGGGAGTTGGGCTTGAAGTAGGGGCCCTCCATCTGCGGCGGTGTGGGGTCGTCGCCGTCGTCGCAGGTGGGGGTCGGTTCCAGCCGTTGGCCCGTCCCGCGCTGGTCGCGGGCCAGCGCGGGGGCGGCTCCGCCCGCTCCGGTGCCGATCAGCACGGCGGCCGGTGCGGCGGCCACCGCGGCGCGCAGCACGCTCTTGCGGCTGATCCTGCGGGGCCTTCTGGCGTCGGGGCGCTTGTCGTCATCCACTGGTTCGTTCCTCGCTCTTTCGACGGTGGGGGAAGTGCGGGGGACGGACGCGTCCGGCCGGGTTCGGCCGAGTGGGGACGACGCTACGGGTGCGTCGGTGCGGGGTCGATGGACGGAGTTACCCAAGCGTGGTGCTTTCCGCCGCCGTCACGTTCGCGGTGGCGGCTCGCCCGCCGCCGCCGGGCCCTCGTGGGCCTCGCGGCGGAACTGGCCGGGGCTCGCCCCGGTCTCGCGCCGGAAGAAGCGGCAGAAGTAGGCGGGGTCGGCGAAGCCGACGTCGTGGGCGACGCGCCGCACCGTCATGCCGGTGCCGGCGAGCAGCCGCTTGGCTTCCAGTACCTGGGCGTGCCGGATGAGCTGGCCGGGGGTGCGTCCGGTGGCCGAGCGGACGGCGGCGGTCAGGTAGCCGACGGAGACGCCGAGTTCGGCCGCGCAGGCGGCGACGGTGTGGGTCCCCGCCGCCCCGGGCGGTTCCAGCAGTTGGACGAACGAGCCCGCCAGGGAGGCGGATCTGCCGGGGGCGGCGTCCGGGTCCTGGGAGCCGTGGGCGCCGCGGGCGCTCGGGGTGCTGTGCGCGCGGGTCTCGGCGGGGAGGCGGCTCGCGTGGACCAGGAGGATGTGCAGGTAGGCCTGGAGGACGGTCAGCATGCCGCGCTGTCCTTCGCCGTACTCGGACCGCATGCCGCCCAGCAGGTCTTCGACCCGGGCGGCGGCCTGCCCGGTCAGCGGGAGGGAGGGGTGCTCGCCCAGGCCGCGCAGTAACTCGCGGTCTGACGGGTGGGCGAGCAGGAAGGACGGGTCGAAGAGGACGACGCAGCCGTGGACCTGCTCGTGCTGCTGCCAGTGGTGTGTCCGGCCGGGCGTGATGAAGCACAGGTGTGGCGGGCGCAGGGTCCAGCGGCGCAGGTCGATGACGTGGTGGCCGCTGCCGTGCGTCACGTAGGCGATCTCGTAGAAGGTGTGCCGGTGCGGGTAGGCGGCGCGGGAGAGCGGGCCGATGGTGTCGAACGTCCCGATGGCGAAGGGGAGGAGGCGCGGGGCGGGGACGTCGAGGCGGTGGAGCGGCATGCTGCGGTGCTCTTGTGCGGGGTTCTGCGTCGCGGTCACGTTGTCGCTTCCCTCCCTTCGGGGCCCCCGTTCCGGGAGGAGCTACCCGGGCTGGCGGGTGGGGAAAAGTCATGCAAGCACGCTTGCTTGTTTTCGCCGCGGCTGTCAGTCTCGGTGCCACGCACGGCGGTTGGGGCGCTCCCGGACGCCGAGCGGAGCGCCTCCCGTGGAGTGCGCCCCGCTCGCCGCCGCCCCGGCCACCGCCCTGCGACTCGCGTCCGCGACCCGCGACCCGCGCGACCCGTGACCCCGAGGAGGGTGGGCTGTGGCCACACCGGCGGAACTGCTCAGCGGCGTACTGGCCGACCTGCGCGCCGAGAGCGAGGACCTGGACCGGCTGGTCGCCGACGCGCCGCCCGCGACCTGGGCGGCGCCCACCCCGGCGCCCGGCTGGACCGTCGCCCACCAGATCGCCCACCTCGCCTGGACCGACGGGCGGGCCCTGCTCGCCGCCACCGAACCCGAGGCGTTCCGGCGCGAGGCGGAGCGGTTCCTGGACGGGCCTGGGGACGCCTCCGAGGCCGAAGGAGCGGCGGCGCACTTCATCGACGAGGCGGCCGAGGAGGGCGCCAGGATGCCCCGCGCCGAACTGCTGCACCGGTGGCGCGGCGGGCGCGCCGCGCTGGCGGACGCGCTCACCGCCGCCCTGTCCGGCCCCCGGCTGCCCTGGTACGGGACGGCGATGAGCCCCGCGAGCATGGCCACCGCGCGCCTCATGGAGACCTGGGCGCACGGCGAGGACGTGGCCGACGCGCTGGGTGTACGGCGGCAGCCCACGCGGCGGTTGCGGCACGTCGTGCGCCTCGGCGTCCGCGCCCGGGACTTCGCGTACGCCGTGCACGGGCTGCGACCGCCGGCGGAGCCGTTCCGGGTGGAGCTGAGGGGACCCGACGGCGAGGTGTGGGCGCACGGCCCGGCCGAAGGCCGGGAGAGGGTGACCGGGGACGCGTACGACTTCTGCCGTCTGGTGACCCAGCGGGTGCACCGTGACGACGCGGACGTGCACGCCGAAGGCGCGGAGGCCGGCCAGTGGCTGGACATCGCCCAGGCATTCGCCGGGCCGCCGGGGGCGGGCCGGCGAAYSSSGGCACGCGGGGGA
>NZ_JASKYT010000563.1:0-3763 GCF_041028275.1 Streptomyces sp. PU-14G | reverse complement strand
GGGCACCGCCGTGCCGGGCGCCGCCGAGCCGGACGCCGCCGACAGCGCGGTCGCGGATGCGCGGAACACGGTCGCGGATGCGCGTCACGCGGTCGCGGTTGCACGGAACACGGTCGCGGATGCGCGGAGCGCGCCCGTGGATGCGCGGGGGCATCCCTCAGGTGAGGCTCCGGCGCTCGGGCGGTTCCTCGCACGGGCCGCCGCCGTCACCGCGGTGCTCACCGCCGCGGGGTCGCTGTTCGGACTGCTGCGGGACCAGTCCATCGCCCGGCTGTTCGGCGCGGACGCCGGCACCGACGCGTTCCTGGTGGCGTGGACGGTACCGGAGTTGGCCTCCACCCTGCTGATCGAGGACGCCATGGCGCTGGTCCTGGTGCCTGCCTTCAGCCTGGCGCTCTCCTGCAGGGCGGCGGACGGCACGCTGACGGACGATCCGGTGCGGGCGCTGGTGGCCGCGACGCTGCCCCGCCTGTCGCTGGTCCTGGCAGGCGCCGCCGGACTTCTGGTGCTGGCAGCGCCCCAGGTGGTGCGGGTGCTCGCGCCCGGGCTGCCCGACGCCGGCACGGCCGCCGCCTGTCTGCGGCTGACCGCGCTGACGGTCCTCACCTTCGGCCTGGCCGGCTACTTCAGCGCCGCGCTGCGCGCCCACCGGCACTTCGTGGCGCCCGCGGCGATCTACGTCACCTACAACACCGGCATCATCGCCGTGATGTTCGCCGGGCACGGCCTATGGGGCGTGCGGGCTGCGGCGCTCGGAGTCGCCGTCGGCGGGGCGCTGATGGTCCTCGTCCAGCTCCCGGCCTTCCTCTCCCGGCTGCCGGCGCGCCGCGTCCGCCCGTCGCGCGGGGAGCGGGCCGTCGCCCGGTCGCGCGGCGGGGCTGCGGGCGGTGCCGTGGGGGTCGGTCTCGGAGTCGTCGCGCCCGTCGTCACGTTCGCCGTCAGCCGCCAGGCCCAGGTCCTCTTCGAGCGCTTCATGGCCTCCTCGCTGCCCGCGGGCGCCATCTCGCACCTCAACTACGCGCAGAAGGTCGCCCAGTTGCCGATGGTGCTCTCGCTGATGGTGTGCACGGTGACGTTCCCCGTCGTCGCCCGCGCCATGGCCGACGGCGAGGCGGAGGTGGCCAGGCGGCGGGTGGAGAGGGACCTGGCGCTGGCCGGGATCGTGGTGCTGCTGGGTGCCGCGTACGTGGTCGCCTGCGCGCCGCAGCTCATCGGGCTGCTCTTCGAGCGGGGCGCCTTCGACGCGCGGGACACGGCCGCGACCGCCGCGGTGATGCGGGTGTACACCTGCGGGCTGCTGGGGCACAGCATGGTGGGCGCGCTGGTGCGCCCCTTCTTCTCCGGCTCTCGCCCGCCCTGGTACCCGGCCGCCGCCATGGGGGCGGGGCTCGCGGTCACCGCGGTGGCGGGCGTGGTGGCCGCGGGGCCCTGGGGCGTGTACGGCATCGCCGCCGCCAACGCACTGGGCATCACCGCCACCGCCGCGTTGCTGCTGCACGGCCTCGGTGCCCGCGTGGTGGCCATCGACGTGCCCCGGGTGGCGGCCGGGCTGCTGCGGCTGCTGCTGGCCGCGGGCGTGGCCGCCGTCGCGGGCCGGCTCGCCGCGGGACTGTTCGCGGCGCCGCTCGCCGCGGCGGCCGTCGGCGGGGTGGCCGTAGTGGCCGCCTTCGCGGCGGTCGGCCGGCTGGTGGGGGCGCCGGAGCTGCCGTACCTGTTCGCCACCGTCACACGGAGGATCACCCATGTCCGCTGACACCGGTGCACGAGCGCCCTGGGTGCTGATGTACCACTCGGTCTCCGACTGCGACGAGGACCCGTACCGGGTCACCGTCCCCCCGGCCCGCCTGGAGCGGCAGTTGCGCTGGCTGCGCGAGCGCGGGCTGACGGGCGTGAGCGTCGGGCGGCTCCTGCGGGCCCGCGCCTGCGGGCGGGGCCGTGGCCTGGTGGGGCTGACCTTCGACGACGGTTACGCCGACTTCCTCACCGACGCGCTGCCGCTGCTGCGCCGCCACGAGTGCACCGCGACGGCCTTCGTACTGCCGGGGCGGCTCGGCGGGGACAACGCCTGGGACGCGGAGGGCCCGCGCAAGCCGCTGCTGGACGCCGAGGGCGTCCGGGCGGTGGCCGCCGCGGGCATGGAGCTCGGTTCGCACGGGCTCGTCCACACCGATCTGACGGAGGCCGACGACGTCACCCTGGAGCGGGAGACCGCACACAGCCGCAGCCTGCTGGCCGAGCTCACCGGGACGGCGCCCGACGGCTTCTGCTACCCGTACGGGACACTCGACGCGCGCGCCGTGGAGGCGGTGCGCGCCGCCGGGTACGCGTACGCGTGCGCCATCGATCCGGGGCCGCTGACCGGTGTGCACGCACTGCCCCGCGTGCACGTCGGGTCGCGGGACACCTCGGCACGGCTCTACCTGAAGAAGGTGCTGCACCCGCTGCGCCGCCGTCCGCTGCCGGCGCAGGGCGCCGAGGCACCGAGCCCGAGCGGTGCCCGCCGATGAGGGTGCTGCACCTGATCACCGGGCTCGGGGTGGGCGGCGCCGAGGAACAACTGCGTCTGCTGTTGCGCCGGCTGCCCGCACAGGGGGTCGAATGCGACGTCGTCACGCTCGCGGAGGACGGCAGCGTGGCCGACGGCATCCGCGCCGACGGCACCCGGGTGACGCATCTGGGCATGGGCGGCAACCGCGACCTCGCCGCGCTGCCGCGGCTGGTGAGGCTCGTGCGGGCGGGGCGGTACGACGTGGTGCACACCCACCTGTACCGGGCCTGTGTGTACGGGCGGATCGCGGCGCGCCTCGCCGGGGTGCGCACCGTCGTCGCGACCGAACACTCGCTCGGCGAGGGTGTGCTGGAGGGCCGCCCGCTCACGCCCGCCGTCCGCGCCCTGTACCTGGCGACCGAGCGGCTGGGCACCACGACCGTGGCCGTCTCCGCCACGGTCGCCGCACGGCTGCGGCGCTGGGGTGTCCCCTCGGCGCGGCTGTGCACGGTGCCGAACGGCATCGACGCCGCCCGCTTCCGCTTCGAGCCGGCCCGGCGCGCTCGCGTACGGGAGTCGCTGGGCTTGGCGCCGGACGCGTTCGTGGTCGCCGGTGTGGGGCGGCTGGTGCCGGGCAAGCGCTTCGACGCGCTGGTGGACGCGGTGGCGGCGGTGCCAGGGGCGCGGTTGCTGCTCGCGGGTGACGGGCCGCAGGCGGCGGCGCTGCGGGCCCGCGCCCGGGCGGCGGGAGCGACCGCCCGTGTGCGGCTGCTGGGTGCGTGCGCGAGCGGCCTGCACGACGGCGCCGGGCCGGGCGACGGCTCCGGTACGGGTCGGCTCCCGGCTCCGGTGGCCTCCGGCGCCCCGGACGTGCCCGGCGTGCTGGCGGCGGCCGACCTGTTCGTCTCGCCTTCGCCCGAGGAGTCGTTCGGGCTGGCTGTCGTGGAGGCTCTCGCCGCGGGGCTGCCCGTGCGGTACGCGGCGTGCCCGGCCGTGCAGGACCTGCCGCCCGAACGGGCGCCGGGGGCCCGCAGGTTCACGCACGCGCCGGGTGAACTTCCCGCCGTGCTGCGCGAGGCGCGGGCGGCGCACCTGGCCGGCCCGCACCGGCTCCCCGTGCCCGACGTCGTCGGGGAGTACGCCATCGACCGCTGTGCCGCGCGCCTGGCCGACGTCTACCGGACCGCGCTCGGCCTGCCGTCCGCCCGCGCCGCTGGTGGCCAGGTACGGCAGTACGGCTCTCCTTCCCCTCACCGCACGGCAACCGCCCCCGCC
>NZ_JASKYT010000562.1:0-2807 GCF_041028275.1 Streptomyces sp. PU-14G | reverse complement strand
GGACGGAAGCGGGAACGGCGGTTGATACGGGTGCGCCGCGGCGGCTCGGAAACAGGGGGTGAGCCGCCGTGGCGCTGCGTTGTCTTCCGTCGGTCGGTACCGGGGGGGGCGGTACGGGGTGCGGGGTGCGGGGTGCGGGTGGGCGCGAGGCCCGGTCGGTCAGCCGGCGAACCAGCGCACAGGTGCGGGGCGCAGGTTCTCGTACACGTGCTTGGTCTCGCGGTACTCGGCCAGCCCGTGGGGGCCCAGCTCGCGGCCGACGCCCGACTTGCCGATGCCTCCCCACTCGGCCTGCGGCAGGTAGGGGTGGAAGTCGTTGATCCACACCGTGCCGTGCCGCAGCCGCGCCGCGACCCTGCGCGCCCGCGCCGTGTCACCGGAGAAGACGGCGCCCGCGAGGCCGTACTCGGTGTCGTTGGCCAGCGTGACAGCTTCGTCCTCGGTGCTGAAGGTCTCGACCGTCAGCAGCGGGCCGAAAGTCTCCTCGCGGACGACCCGCATACCGCGGTGGCAGTTGTCGAGCACCGTCGGGGAGTAGAAGTAGCCACCGGCCGGACGGACCTCGGACGGCTTCGGCCGCTCACCGCCGCACCGCAGGTCAGCGCCCTCTTCGAGCGCCGAGGCGACATAGCCTTCCGTCTTGTCCAACTGCTGCTGGGAGACCAGCGGCCCGCACTCGACACCCTCCTCGGTGCCGCGGCCCAGCTTGATGCGCTGCGCGCGGGAGACGAGCTCGGCCACGAAGCGGTCCTTGACCGACTCCTCGATGATCAGCCGGGCGCCGGCCGAGCAGACCTGGCCGCTGTGGATGAAGGCGGCGTTCAACGCCTGGTCGACGGCGGTGTCGAAGCCCTCGTCCGTGGCGCAGGCGTCGGCGAAGACGACGTTGGGGTTCTTGCCGCCGAGCTCCAGGGCGACCTTCTTGGCGCCCGCCACCGCCGCGGCCCCGGCCTTCGTGCCGCTGACCAGGCCACCGGTGAAGGAGAAGAGGTCCACGTCCGGGTGCTCGGCCAGCCGCTGCCCGACGGGGAGCCCCGCACCGGTGACGATGTTGGCGACACCCGCCGGCAGCCCGGCCTCCACCAGCAGCTTCACCAGGTGGACGGTGGACAGCGGGGTGACCTCGCTGGGCTTGATCACGAAGGTGTTGCCCGCGGCCAGCGCCGGGGCGACCTTCCAGCTCGCCTGGAGAAGCGGATAGTTCCAGGGCGTGATCAGGGCACAGACACCCACCGGCTCGTGGACGACGACGCTGTGCACGTCCGGACTGCCCGCGTCCACGACACGGCCGCCCGACTCGTTCATCACCAGGTCGGCGAAGTAGCGGAAGGCGTTCGTCACGTCGTCGACGTCGACCCGGCCCTCCTCCAGGGTCTTACCGGTGTCCCGGGACTCGATCAGCGCGATCTCCTCCCGGTCGCGCTGGAGGAGATCCGCGACACGACGCAGCACAGCGGCGCGCTCGGCGGTCGGGGTGTGCGGCCACGGGCCCTGGTCGAAGGCGCGGCGGGCGGCGGCGACGGCCGCGTCGGTGTCCGCTGTGTCGCCCTCGGCGACGACGGCGAGCGTGGTGGCGTCAGCGGGGTCCAGCACCTCCCGCGTGCCGCCGTCGGCGGCCGTGCGCCACGTGCCGTCAATGTGAATGCTCTCCGATACGGACACCTTCGGTACTGCCTTCCTTGCTCCTGCTTTCCCTGGAGACACCTCCCTGCCGAGAGCTGGGGGCGGCCCCGGTGCCCCCGATGGGGGCTTTTGCCATGTCTTTGGAGAGATGGCAATCCGGAACCCTGCCCCGTCCTGGCGATCTCATGTCCAGAATTCGCTGCCAAGTGGGCTTCATCACTGGCCGAAGTGCGCCACCCCCCGGCGGAACGTACGGTGAGTACGTCTTTGTCCGCATACGGCAGGACGCCAACCGGCACACCACACCTGTCTCCCCGATGGCGGATCGGAGCCACCCCCATGCGACAGCAGCACCGCACAGCACTTGTCGTGGCCGTCTGCGCTGCGACGACGGCCTCGGGCGGGCTTCTGGCCCCGGCGAACGCCGCCCCCTCGGCGACGGAACGTGACGGGCCGGACATCGCAGAGTTGTCAGGAGAGGAAATAGCGGAAAAAGCCTCGAAGGAGCTGAATTCCGCACGCTCTCTGCGGCTGAGAATGGAGGCACCCGACCTCCGGCTCAATCTCACCCTCGACGAGAAGGCGAATTGCTCCGGAAAAATGTCGGTTCCCCACGGCGGGAGCATGCGGCTGATCAAGCACGGCAACACGATCTGGCTCAAGCCCGACGCCGCGTACTGGAAGGCCCAGCTCGGCCCCGAGGCCGGCGGCAAGGTCGCCGAGAAGTTCCAGGGCCGCTACATCAAGGGGAGCGCCCGCGACCCCGAGTTGGGCGGCAAGGGCCTGACCACCGCCTGCGACCTGGACGCCTTCCGAGCCGCCTCCGGAGCCATGTCCTCGCCCGGCCCCCGCTGGAAACGCGGCCACGAGAGCAAGGTCGGTGATCACCGCGCCGTCCCCGTCACCCGCACCCAGGACAAGGCGCGCGTCACCATGCACGTCTCCACCGAGGGCAAGCCCTACCCGCTACGGCTGGAGCGCCGAGCCGGCGCSAACCACGACGMGATCGACCTCGGCCACTTCGACCACCCCGTCCCCCGCGACACCCCGCCCAAGGACCGCACCGTCTCCGTCGAGCAACTCCGCCGCCACCTGGAAGACTCGCGGCCCCAACAGGAAGAACCGCCCTCCGAGAACGTCTGAACCACCGACCACCGCCCCGACAAGTCGCGCGGGGCCAGGCC
>NZ_JASKYT010000561.1:0-3433 GCF_041028275.1 Streptomyces sp. PU-14G | reverse complement strand
GGGCACACCCGTGCGGGCACGGAACAGCACCCCGTTGATCACCCTCCGGTGATCGGCCCACTGCCCACCTGGCCTGCCATTGACCGGCAATAACGGCTCGATCTTCTGCCACTGCGCATCACTCAGCTCATGCCGTCGCACCATGCAGGACACCTGCCCCGCACCACACCGATCCACCACCAAGAGCCATCAGAAACGGCCTAGCGGAGGGAAGCGTCGGCGGCGTCCGCGTCCTCGCGCACGTCAGGCCCCCAGCGTCTTGAGGGCCTCGTCCGTGAGGCGGTATGCGGTCCAGCCGTCCTGTGGGCGGGCGCCGAGCGCCTCGTAGAAGGCGATCGAGGGCGCGTTCCAGTCGAGGACGGACCACTCCAGGCGCTCGTAACCGCGCTCGACACACAGCCGGGCCAGCCGGGTCAGCAGCGCCTTGCCGTGCCCACCGCCGCGCGCGGCCGGGCGGACGTACAGGTCTTCCAGGTGGATGCCGTGCACCCCGCGCCAGGTGGAGAAGTTGAGGAACCACAGCGCGAAGCCCACGGGCTCGCCCTCCTCGTCCTCGGCGAGGTGCGCGTGGACGGCGGGGCGTTCGCCGAAGAGTGCCTCACGCAGCTGCTCCTCACTCGCACGGGCTTCCTCCGGCGCCCGCTCGTACGCGGCGAGTTCGCGGATCATCGCGTGCAGGACGGGAACGTCGGCGGGGCGGGCGGTGCGGATCATGCCCGCAGGGTACCGGCCTGCGAGTCGGCGTCCGCGGGAGCGGCCCGCAGACCGGTACCGGCGCGGTCCGGCCCGCCGCCCGCCGGGCGTTCGGCCCCCGCACACCGCCGTGGCGTTCAGTCCCCGCATGCCGCCGTGGCCTTCAGTCTCCGAGCACCGCCGGGCGTTCAGTCCCGCGCACGGCCGGGCGTTCGGTCCGCACGCCGCCGGGCGTTCAGCCCCCGCACACCGCCGGGCGTTCAGCCCCCGCACACCGCCGGGGCGTTCAGTCCCCGTGCGCCGCCGTCGCGGCCTCCGCCGCCAGCCGCACGGCGAGCGCGCGGGCCAGCAGGACCGGGCGCCCCGCGGCGAGGGCGGCGGCGCGCCGCATCGACTCGGTGTAGCCGATGCAGTCCAGGACGAGCCAGTGGCTGCCCTCTTCCGTCAGGCGTCGCGCCGCCGCGGCGACGGCGTCGTGGGCATCGGCGGCGTACGGATTGGCCGGCTCGGCGCGCAGCGGCCCCGGCAGCAGCTCGGACCAGCGGCGCGCCACGTCGGCGCGCTGTTCGGCGAGCGGGCAGACGATGCCCACCGGGGCGTCACCGACCAGCGCGAGGACTCCGCGCTGGACCAGGGACTCGGCGTAGAGGACGGGATGCGGGCCCCGGTGCGACCCGCCCGCGGGGACGGGCGGCACCGGGGGGAAGTTGCCCGTGCACAGCAGCAGCGTGGCCGCCGCGCCGTCCGCCGCGCAGCGGGCGACGGCGTCCCGCATGCGCGGCGCCAGCGCGTCGTGGCCCAGGACGGCGGAGGTGCCGTCGCGCAGCCGGGAGATCAGCGGGGCCTCGCCGGGGGCCGGGGCCAGGGCGGCCCGGGTGCGCTGCCCCTCCTGGCCGTCGAAGACGTCGTCGTCGAGCGCGCCGTGCTCGCTCACGCGCAGGCCGCCGAGCCAGGGTTCGATGTCACCGGCCAGGTCGGTGCGGGGCGCCTGCCCGATGGTGACCAGGCCCAGGGCTCCCCTGCTGCCGTCCGGCGTCGCCGCTTCGGCTCGCCCGCTCATGCCGTCTCGCATGCTCACACCGCCTTGTAGATCTGGCTGACGTCGTTCAACGAGCTGCCGGCCACGAGTCCGGCACCGACCAGCGCCAGCTCGTTGTCCGCGTCGGCTGACGGGTCCGAGTCGGTCTGCGTCCTGTTGCGGGTCTTCCAGCGGGAGTAGCCGACCCTGACGGCGAGCGCGGCGAGCACGAGCCAGCCCGCCTGCGGGGTGGCCACCAGCAGACCGGTCGCCAGCAGGACGCCCATCTGGCGCGAGGAGCCGCCGAAGAACTGGATCAGTGCGCCGGGGACCGCCCACAGCGCCATCATCGTCAGCGCGTGGGTGTCGGTGAGCCCCGCCTTGATGGTGTCGACGTACACCTGGGCGACCGGCGGCACCCTGCCGTCCTCGAAGAACGGCTTCCAGGCGAGAGCCACGACGAGGATGGCCACCGCGAAGCCGACGAGCTGGGCGACGTACTGCTGCCGCCGCCCCGCCATCTCGTACGGGTGCCAGGGCACCGCGCCCTTGCGCAGCAGCCAGCCGGCCTTGAAGTCGAAGCCGACGTCGGCGAACGCGGGACCTGTCGAGGCGGCGTAGCCGACCAGCAGGGCCAGCGGCACCATCGGGATGCCCAGCACGAGTCCGAGGATCAGGAAGATCAGGGTGACGGCGAAGGCGGGGAACCAGCCCGAGTGCATGGCCGCCAGGCCCACGATGAGCTGGTGCACCAGCGCGGCGACCCCGGCGAGCAGCACCCAGCCCACCAGCCCCACCCCGCTCATGTCGGCGAGCACCCCGCCCATGAAGGCGATGAAGAGGGCGCCGACGAGGAAGAGGGCGAGCCCTTCCAGCAGGCCGCGCCGCAGCCGCCGGGAGTCGACCGTGCGGATCTCGGGGTCGAAGGGGCCCTGGTGGTCCGGCGCCGGACGTGCCGCGCCCGACACGGCCCCCTTCTCGGCCTTCCCGCCCTTCGCTCCCTTCCCGCCCTTGCGGTCGCGCATCATCAGCACCGCCTGCACCAGCGCGACGAGGCCCGCGCCGATCATGACGCCGTGCGGCACATAGTTGGCCGACAGGTCGACGTCGAGCAGTGTCGGCGCGTACTGCGCCACCAGCAGGCCGACGCCGAACATCAGCAGCGCCCAGATGTTCCCCAGGAAGGCGACACCCGCCGCGCTCATCGGGAGCTTGAACAGGGAGCCGACGAAGCCGACGACCGCGCTGAGACCGAGCAGCTTGGCCTTCCGGCCGCCCTCGTCACCCGCCTTGATCGTCTCGGCGGCGGCGATCCCCGCCGGCCACGCCGCGGCGGCGGGCAGCAGCCGCGAGTCGAACACCCGGTAGAGCACCCAGCTGTCCACGGCCAGCCCGATGACCGCGCCGCCCAGCATCGGCCACACCAGTCCCGGCTTGCCCAGCAGGAAGGGCACGGCGATCGGGGTGACCAGCGAGTTCGCGGCAGCGAAGGTGGAGCCGGAGATCGCGGACTGTACGAGGTTCTGCCGCTGCGGGTCGCGCATGCGCGAGAGCGCCGCGAAGGAGATCCGTCCGATCAGCATGGCGATGAGCGCGCCGATGACGGAGGTGTTCGGCGCGATGCCCAGCGTGGTGATCAGGACGAGGCCGATCACGGCTCCGAGGACGGAGAGGAGGACCGTCACCACGAGGGTGACGGGCTCCAGCGCTCTGGGGTGGGTC